>JAKBCD010000334.1 GCA_021808205.1 Pseudomonadota bacterium
CCGTTGTGTGGGGCTGGCTGGCTGTATTCATGGCGGCTGCATAGGCCGCCATGCCGCGCCGGTTACAGTGAAGATTCCGTGACGCAACCAAGAGATTTTTAAAATATTATTGTCACGATTCCGTCATTTATATGCCATTCTGGCGTCATTGAATCCGTGCATGAAGGAATTTTATGCCAAGCTGTCCGGAGCGTATGTGATGTTGGTTATTTTCAATCCGGTAGCCGGGCGCAGGCGGGCGGCGGCCCTGTGGCGGGTGCTGGATTTGCTGGTGGAAAATGGCGTGAAGCTGGAAGTGGCGGAAACCCAGTATGCCGGCCACGCAACGCTGCTGGCGCATGAGGCAGCTTCGGGCGGCGCCTTCATGGTGGTGGCCGCGGGTGGTGATGGCACGATCGCGGAGGTCGCGAACGGGCTCATCGGCTCGCAAACCGCGCTCGGCATCATTCCGCTGGGCACCGCCAATGTGTTGGCCAAGGAGTATGGGCTTTCCACCACCCCGCGCGGCATCGCCAACACGCTGGCCTATAAGCGCTGCAAGCAATTATGGCCCGGTGTGGCGCAATTGCCGGGGCAAAACCACGTGTTTGTGCAAATGCTGGGGCTTGGGTTCGACGGCGCGGTGGTGAAGGGCGTGAGTCCCGCGCTCAAGCGGGCCATCGGCAAGGGGGCGTATGTCTGGCAATCACTGTGGGAATCCGTCGCGTATGATTTTCCGCCGGTGCGCCTCACCGTGGATGGCGTGGCCCACCAGGCCGCCAGCGTGGTGGTCAGCAAGGGCCGGCTCTATGGCGGGCCTTATCTGCTGGCGCCGGGCGCGCACCCGGAAGCGCCCGGTTTTCAGGTGGTGCTGTTTGAAAAACCCGGCACCCTGCCCGCCTTGCTTTCGGGTGCGGCGTTGCCCTTGGGGCTGCTGCCGCATTGCCCTGGCGTGCGCATCATTGCTGGCAGCCATGTGGAATTCGCCGCGCCCGATGGCGGCATTTTCACCCAGGCGGACGGCGACGCCCTTGCGTTTACGCCCTGCGGGGTGATGAGCGCCGCCGCGCCAATCTCCCTGGTGGTAGGCTAGGCCCCACCGGGGGTTGACGGGGCAGGCCAAGCTTCTATGGAAAATCTGCCCTCAAGGAAGGAGACAGGCAGATGAAAACTCCCGTGCGCGTGGCTGTCACCGGTGCGGCCGGCCAAATCGGCTATGCCATTCTGTTCCGTATCGCCAATGGCGATCTGCTCGGCAAAGACACGCCGGTCATTCTGAATCTCCTGGACCTGCCGCAGGCGCAAAAGGCGCTGGGCGGCGTGATCATGGAACTGAACGATTGCGCCTTTCCGCTGCTGGCGGGCGTCACCCCGTCTGACGACCCGAATGTCGCCTTCAAGGACGCTGACATCGCCATCCTCATCGGCTCGCGCCCGCGCGGCCCAGGCATGGAGCGCCGCGACCTGCTGGCCGCCAATGCAGAAATCTTCAAGGTGCAGGGCAAGGCGCTCAACGATGTCGCCAAACGCGACGTGAAGGTGCTCGTGGTCGGCAACCCGGCCAACACCAACGCCTATATCGCCATGAAATCAGCGCCCGATCTGCCGAAAGAAAATTTCACCGCGATGCTGCGGCTGGACCATAACCGCGCGGTTTCCATGCTGGCGGAAAAAGCTGGCGTGGCGGTGAAGGAGGTCGAGAAGGTCGCCGTCTGGGGCAACCATTCTCCTACCATGTATGCCGACTATCGCAACGCCACAGCCGGCGGCAAGAAGCTGTCCGAGATCATCAACGATGAGGACTGGTACCGTAACACCTACCTCTCCGCCGTTGGCAAGCGCGGGGCCGCCATCATCGAGGCGCGCGGGCTTTCCTCCGCCGCCTCCGCCGCCAACGCCGCCATCGGCCATGTGCGAGACTGGGTGCTGGGCACCAACGGTAAATGGGTCTCCATGGGTATCCCGTCGGACGGCTCTTACGGCATCCCCAAGGACGTGATGTTCGGCGTGCCCGTTACCTGCGAAGGCGGCACATATCACCGCGTTGAAGGATTGCCAGTGGACGACTTCTCCAGGTCCCGCTTGGACCACACGCTGAACGAGCTGCTGGAAGAACAGGCCGCCGTGGCCGACCTGCTGAAATAAGCCGCGTCTCCCCGGAACAGGCTCTCCCGCAAGGGAGGGCCTGTTCTTTTTGCGTGAGGCGTTGGCGGCGCGGCGGAGGGTTTGGTAGGGGTAAAGCGTGGGAACTTCCTTCGGTTTGATATTCGGCCTGCCGGGGCAGGGAATGCATTTGCATCTCGATGCCCTGTCCCTGCTGTTTGGCTGCATTTTGCTGCCGCAGGTGGTGGCGGCGGCCCTGGCGGGAATGCGCGCCTCAGTACCGTTCTGGGCGTTTGTGCTGGGCATGGCGGTGGCGCTGCTGGCGGGCGATGGGTTCACCTTGATCCTCGGCTTCGAGCTGATGAGCGCCGCCTCCTGGCTGCTGGTACTGCAAGGCGATCAGAAACCCGCCACGCTTTACGCCGGGGTGGCGATCTTCTCCGGCGCCTGCCTCATCCCAGCCATGTTTCTGCCCGCCTCCTCGCTGGCCTTTGTGCTGGTGGCCCTTGGCGCCGGGGCCAAGGCGGGGCTCGCACCGCTGCATAGCTGGCTGCCGCGCGCGCACCCTGCCCCTCCGGCGGGTGTTTCGGCGCTCATGTCCGGCGGCATGGTGAAGGTGGCGCTCTATGTGCTCATTCGCTACGCCTTCGTGGTTCTGGCCCCGGCGCAGCAGCCATGGTGGGGTGAAGTTTTGGTGGCGGCGGGGGCACTCTCGGTGCTCATCGGCGCGCTGCGGGCGGTGCTGGAGGTGGAGCTGAAAACCGCCCTGGCCTGCTCCACGGTTGAACATGTGGGGCTCATCACCGTGGGGCTGGGACTCGCCCTTTACGCCAAGGCCGTTGGTGATGCTGAGCTTTCCGGCGTGGCCTTGCAGGCGGCGTTGCTGTGCGCCGTGGCGCATGGGCTGTTCAAGCCGCTGCTGTTCATCGGCGCCGGGGAGGTAAAACACGCTACCGGCACCACCTCGCTCAACTGGCTGGGCGGCTTGATGCGCGGCATGCCGCGCCTCGGCGCACTGATGCTGCTGGGCGCCGCGGGCATGGCCGCGCTGCCGCTGGGGCCGGGTTTCGCGCCGGAGTTTCTGTTGTTTCACGCGGCCATCGGCGCGGCGGCAACGGGGGGCATTCTGGCGCGCATCGGGTTTTCCGCTCTGCTGGCGGTGCTGGGCATAGGTGCCGCACTGGCGCTGGCGGCTTCGGTGC
>JAKBCD010000335.1 GCA_021808205.1 Pseudomonadota bacterium
GGCGCGCCTTATGCTCAGATGTAATGCTCAGCCAGCGGCGCGAAGCCGTTGAAGTTTTGGCTGGCATAGCTTGTCACGTAAGCGCCGGTATCGTGGATCAGCACCGTGTCACCGGACTTCAGCCCCAACGGCAGCTGGTACGGGGCTTTTTCGTACATCACGTCCACCCCGTCGCAAGAAGGGCCGGCCAGCACCACCGGGCCGGTGGCGCCGTCACCGGCGGTGATACGGTAGCGGATCGCCTCGCCCTCGGTTTCGGCCAGCCCGCCAAAGCGGCCGATATCCAGATACACCCAGCGGCGCTCATCCTCCGGCATCCGGCGGCAGACCAGCACGGCTTCCGCCGCCACCACGCCGGCATTGCCAACCATGGCGCGGCCGGGCTCAATCAGCATATCCGGCAGGTCGTTGCCGAAATGCTGGCGCATCGCGGCCATGATGGCGGTGCTGAATGCATCATGCTCGGGCACGTCTTCCTGGTAGCGGGTGGGAAAGCCGCCGCCGAGATTGAGCATTTGCACGGGCAGGCCGGCGTTTTTCAAATCCGTGAACAGCATCGCCACCTCGGCGATGGCGAGTTCATACGCCAGCGTGCCGGTCTGCTGGCTGCCGACATGGAAAGAGAGCCCGTGCGGCACGAGGCCCAGCCCGGGGGCGGCCAGCATCAGCGCCTTGGCTTTTTCCAGCGTGGTGCCGAATTTTTTGGACAGCGGCCATTCCGCGCCGACATTGTTCACGGCAATGCGGCAGTAGATTTTGGCCCCCGGCGCGTGGGCGGCGATTTTTTCCAGCTCCTCAGCCGAATCGAAGGCGTAGAGCGGCACGCCATGGGCATGGGCGGCGGCTATGGCGCTTGGCTTTTTTACCGTGTTGCCAAAGGAGATTGCCTCGGCCTTGGCGCCGGCCGCGAGGCAGGCTTCGATCTCGGGCAGGGAGGCGGCGTCGAAGCAGGAGCCAGCCTGGGCCAGCAGCCGCAGGATTTGCGGCGCGGGATTGGCCTTTACCGCATAATAGATGGCGGCTTCGGGTAGGGCCGCGCGCAGGCGGGCGAAATTTTCCGCCACCTGGTCAAGGTCCAGCACCAGGCATGGCGTTGCGGGGTGCGACGCCAGAAAAGAAGCGATTTTGGGAGTCATCGCCCTCATCCTTTCTCTCATTTGCCCGCCTGTTCACGCGGCGGGCAAGGTTATCGAAACGGTCCAACGAACCAGCCGACTTCCAGGTTGCCCCAGTCGTGCTGCCAGAACGCTTGACGCCGTTGCGTAACCGGAGACCGGCAGAGGCACGTACGTTGCTGCGTGATGCGCCCCTTAAAGCCAAGGGGTGCGGGGTGCAAGTGGTTTCGTGCGCGCCGCACAAGGGCGCCGCGCGGTTATTTATTGTAAGCGGTATAGGTGACGGTGAAGGTGTTGAAGCTGCTGCCGTTGGCGGTCTGCGTGCCGAGCGCGATGTCGGTCGCAGCGCACAGATCGACGCTGTAGAGGATCGCCACTCCGTTACCGCCCAGCAGCTGTACTTTTATGTCGTAATTGCAATCATCGCCGGTGGTGTCGGCCTTGCCATCGTTGAAGCCAATATTGTTGCTGGCTCCCGCTTTGGTGGCACTGTTTGGCAATGCGCTCCCCCAGCTCGGGGCAGAATGCCGCGAGAGATAGACCGCCGTGATGTCCTGGCTGGTATTATTGTCCAGCGTGAAGCCGAGGTCGGAGCAAAAAGCGGCGCTGGCCGACAGCATGGCGCCGGCAAGCCCAAGTGGAACAGACAGCGCGAGGTGGCAAAGTTTTTTCATGGCTCCCTCCAGAAACGCAGCCATACCCGGCAGGATGATTACCGGAGTAGACGAAGTTTAGGGCCTAAATCGCAACAAAATCAAGATACAAACAAGCCGTCAGGACAAAATTGTCACGTATTGCAACCTGTACTGCCCAAGCTTGCAGCGGGACGCTATTGTAACAGGCATGGAAACCCCGCCGCATATATTGGTTGTTGATGACGATCGCGAAATTCGTGAGCTGCTGGCCAAGTTCCTGGAGCGCCAGCGCCTGCGCGTCACCGCCGCGCGGGACGGAAAAGAAGCCCGCCGCGCCTTTTTGAATGGCCATTACCAGCTGGTGGTGCTGGATCTGATGCTGCCGGGTGAGGGCGGGCTGGAGCTGGCGCGCTGGTTCCGGGCCGAGACCAACGTGCCGATCATCATGCTCACCGCCATGGCCGATGAGACGGACCGGATTATCGGGCTGGAGCTGGGGGCGGATGATTATGTCACCAAGCCGTTCAACCCGCGTGAGCTGCTGGCGCGCATCCGCGCCGTGCTGCGCCGCACCGCCGAGGCCGAGGACCGTGTTGCCGAGCAGGCCGCCAAGGTTTACCAGTTCGCCGGCTGGGTGCTGGAAACCGCCCGCCGCCGCCTGCTGGACCCAAGCGGGGTGGAGGTTGCGATTACCGGCGGCGAATATGACCTGCTGGTGGCGCTGCTAGACCGGCCAAACCGCGTGCTGACCCGCGACATGCTGCTGGACCTGCTACGCGGGCGCCAGGCCGGGCCGTTTGACCGCGCGATCGATGTGGCGGTTTCGCGCCTGCGCCGCAAGCTGGAGGATGACGGGCGCAACGCCCAGCTTATTAAAACCGTGCGGGGTGGCGGTTATGTGCTGTCCACGCCCGTGGAGCGGCTTTGAGGTTCTGCCTGCTGCCGCAAAGCCTGGCGCGGCGCACCATTCTGTTCTTGCTGGTGGGGTTCGCTTTCATCCAGATGCTCGGACTGCTGGTGCACACGGTCAACCAGATCAAGCTGGAACGGCTGGTGGATGAGCAGGAATTCGCCACTCGTGCCGCCATCATTTATCGCCATATTGCCCTGGCCCAGCCTGGAGACCGGGCGATGGTGGCTGCCAAGGAGCCCGTGCCCAAAGACGACACCGTAAGCCTGACGCTAAACCCGCCGCTGGAGGGCACGGTGCGGATGCCCTTGCCGATGGCCGAGGCTGTGCGAGCCGGGATTTTTAGTTATGGCATACCGCCCAACCTGCGCCCGCGCGGGATTGTGTTGCGGGTGGCGCTGCATCCGCTTCGGCTGATTGTGAGCTTTGGCCTGCCGGATGGGCTGCTGTTTCCGCTACCCATGCCCGGCGGGCCAACGCCCGATGGCGGTCCGCCGGATATGATGTGGCCTCCGCCGGACCAATTATTGCCGCCCTTGATGTGGCTGACCGTCACCACGGAGCTGCATCCGCCGGCACCTTGGCGCTCGCCCGGGTTTGCCACAGCCTTCATTGTG
>JAKBCD010000336.1 GCA_021808205.1 Pseudomonadota bacterium
CGCAGATGGTGAAGGCGATGAGATGCGGCAGATGCGACACGATGGCGAGCACGCGGTCGTGATGCTCGGCCCCCATGCGCGCCGTGCGCGCCCCCAGCGTTTGCCAAAGCGTCTGGATTTTCGCTGTAGCGTCCTCATTGCCGTTTTCCGGGGTGAGCAGGCACCAGCGGCCTTCGAACAAATTTGGCACACCGGCATCGGGGCCGGAAAATTCGGTGCCGGCCATCGGGTGCGCGGGTACGAAGAACACGCCCTCCGGCACGAAGGGGCCGACATCGCGGATAACGGAGCGTTTGGTGGAGCCTACATCGGACAGCACGCAGCCAGGTGCGAGATGCGGCGCGATGGCTTCCGCGATGGCGGCGAAGCTGCCAACGGGCGTGCAGAGAATCACGCCATCCGCGTTTTCCACGGCCTGCGCCGCGTCCGCCACATATTCATCGCCAAGCCCCAGTTCCTCGGCGCGTTTCAGATGCGCGGGGTCAGCATCGGAGATGACCAGATGCCCCACCGTACCAGGATGCAGCTTCAACCCGCCCGCGATGGAAGCGCCGATATGGCCAATGCCGATCAGCACCAGCCGTTTGAACAGCATCTCAGCCATGACAGAACTCAGTCAGAAGCTCGGCCACGCGGCTGCATTCTTCGGATGTGCCGATGGTGATGCGTAGGCAATGCGGCAGGCCGTAGGATTTCACTTGCCGCACGATAATGCCGTGGCGGCGCAAATGCGTATCCGCCGCACCAGCGCGCGCGGTGGTGACGAAATCCGCCAGGATGAAATTCGCCTCGGATGGGGTCACACGCAGCCCGGCCTGTGTCAGGCGCTCGGCAAGGCGGCGGCGTTCAGCGCTGTTGTGGGCGCGGCTCATCTCCAGCCAGCCAGGCTCCGCCAGCGCGGCGATACCCGCCGCTGCGGCGAAATTATTGACGGGAAAGGGCGGGCGCACGCGGTTCAGTACGTCCACAATCGCAGGCGGGGCATAGCCCCAGCCCAGCCGTGCGCCGCCCATGCCGAAAATTTTAGAGAAGGTGCGGGTCATCACCGTGTTCTCGCCAGCATTCACCAGCTTTACCCCGGCGTCGTAATCCGCGCGCTCCACATATTCAGAGTAGGCGGCATCGAGCACCAGCAGCACATGCGCCGGCAGGAGGTTGCGCAGCCGTTCCATCTCGCCTTGGCCCAGCATTGTGCCGGTGGGGTTGTTGGGGTTGGCGATGAACACCATCCGCGTGGCGGGAGACACCAGCGCCAGAATTGCGTCCACATCCGTGGTGAGGTCTTTCTCCGGCGCTTTCAGCACAGTGCAGCCCGCGAGCCTGCCGGAAATCTCGTAAATCGAGAATCCGTGCTCGCTCATGATCAGTTCCGTGCCCGGCCCGCCATAGGATTGGATGAGCAGGGTCAGAATTTCATCCGAGCCATTGCCGCAGACGATCCGTTCCGGGTCGAGGCCGAATTTGGCGCCGATGGCCTGGCGCAGTTTCAGCGCGCCGCCATCGGGGTAGCGGTGCATGGCGGCCCCGGCCCCGGCAATGGCTTGCAGCGCCCCTGGCGGCGGGCCGAACGCGCCCTCGTTGGAAGAAAGCTTGGTGGGTGTCTCAAACCCCGCCAGCTTTGATTCGCCGCCAACATAGGCGGCCACGGAGAAAATCTCCGGCCGGGGAACGGGCTTGCTCACCTCAGTTTGTCTCGCTGATTGGAATTGCATAGCCCCCAGCCACCTGCGGTGGTGCATCCAGCCCTGTAATGGCGGCTAGGCGCGGGTCGGCGTCATTCACCAGCCCTTCTACCTCAACCAGCACCAGCAGCCGCGAATCACCAGGCAGGCGTTTTACCCAAAGCGAGCCAGGCGTGAATCCCGCCGCGGCCACCTGCTCGATAATTCTGGTGCGGGACGAATCGGTATTGAAGCTGAGCAGGATCAACCCGCGGTCATTGCCGCTGGCATCTGGCGGCATGGCAGCCACCACATAGGCCTCACCCACGGGCAGCCCCTCTGCCCGGTGCGTCCAGAACGGAATTCTGGCGATGATGTAGAGCCGCAACTGCCCGTTGGCGGCCAGCATCGGCCACCAGCCACCATTTGCGTCATCCCCCTCTGCCAGCGGTGGCAGCACGGCAAGCTGGGCGCCGCCTTCACGTGTCAGGTCTGCCAGGGTTTGTGAGGGGCTGTGGTGGCGGCGCACCGGGGTGAGCGGGCCGAAATGCTCGCGGGCCAGGGCAAGCCGGGTCTCAGCGCCTTCGCCATCGCACACCGCCATGGTTTGCCCTCCCTCGATGATAAGCGCCGCGCCAAACATCTCCCGCCAAATGCGCACAACGGCCTGCGCGGGCCAGGCGCCCTGGTGGCGGGCCAGCAGGCGGCGCAGGATAATGGCTTCCCGCCCGGGGCGGATCTTGATGCCTGTCTTGCCGCCTTCTGATGCCACGCTTTCCACCACCTTGGCGCGCTGCATCAGCAGGTCGTGAATCTGGTCGTCGATCCCGTCGAGTTCTGCGCGCAATTCGGCCAGGCGCGAGGCTGGGGGGGAGAGGTCGTTCATCGCGGCGTTAGATACCTCATCACAAGCCGCCGCGCCATGCCGTATCAAAGCGTAGCCCTTTCATACAGTCATGGGGATTGCACCATGGGGTTCGCCAGCGCATATGCCCTGATCAGGATGGACCAGCCCTCGGCCAGCACGGATTTTCCGCACCAAAGCGTGACCTTCCCTGAGGGGGTAGCGCTGGATTGCGGCCGCGTGCTGCCCAGCGTGACCGTGGCCTACCGGACCTATGGCACCCTCAACGCGGATAAAAGCAACGCGATTTTTATCTGCCACGCCCTCACCGGCGACCAGTACGTGGCCGAACAGAACCCAGAAACCGGCCGCCCGGGCTGGTGGAGCAGTGTGGTGGGGCCGGGGGCGGCGATCGACACCGGAAAATATTTCGTCATCTGTGCCAACGTATTGGGTGGCTGCATGGGCTCCACTGGGCCGCGCTCACCACATGCGGAAAAACCCGGCGCGCTGTGGGGCACGGATTTTCCCGTTATCACCATCGACGATATGGTGCGCGTGCAGAAGCGGCTGGTGGAGCATTTCGGCATCAAGAAGCTGTTCGCGGTTGTTGGCGGCTCCATGGGCGGTATGCAGGTGCTCTCCTGGGCGGTGCAGTTTCCGGAAATGGTGTTCGCCGCCGTGCCCATTGCCACCGCCTATTACCATTCGGCGCAGAATATCGCGTTTCACGAGATTGGTCGGCAGGCGATCTTCGCTGACCCGTGCTTTC
>JAKBCD010000337.1 GCA_021808205.1 Pseudomonadota bacterium
AATCTCCGCCCGCCGCGCCGGCGCGACCCGCAGCAACGCGCGCATCTCCGCGAGGGCCGCGTGCCAGCGCAGGGCAAGGCCGTAATTACCGCCCCTGGGCAGCACCCGCGCCGCCTGAGCGCCGGGCGGAAATTCGGCGCGGTTGAAATACGCGGCCAAGCCCGCTGGAAGCATCCCGGTTCGCAACCTTTGCGCCACGCCGGCCGGCAGCAATGCCGCCCCGGCGAAAGGTGGGCCGGTGAAGAATTTGGAGCCCGTCACCAGCACCGTCGCCCCAAGATCGAGATAAGCCCGTACCGAGGCGGGCGAGAGCCGAGCCTGGCAGGCATCCAGCACGATGTCGAACGCCTCGCCGTAAATCCCGCGCAGCCGGGTAAGAAAAGCAGGCGATGGCGCCAGCAGACCGGTCTTGGAAAGATCAAGCCCATGCAAGATCACGCGCTTTCCCGTCGCCAGCGCGCTGCCCAGAGCGGCTTCGATCTCCATCTCCACCACGCTCTGCGCCCGCACCGCACCGGCGACATCGCGCAGGGCAATATTGGCCAGCGCCGTATCCGCGCGAAAGCCCTGGATGGGCGCCGCACAGGTCACGTCATGCCCCAGGGCAGTGTCCACGGCGAAATGCAGCCCGCTTGCAGCCATCGGCACACCCCGCCCGGTTTCCTCCGGAGCGATGAGGATATTCAAAATCGGCTTGTCTGTCCCGGCCAGATGGGTCAGGGCCAAGGCCAGCAATTCCGTATCGGTACCAGAGGCCGCGAGTACGACCTCCTCGCCTGCTTGCAGCCCATAGGCCCGGCCGATACCGCGCCGCGCCGCATTGATACAGTTGCCCACCGCCTTGCTGGCGGAGGTGCCGCGTAGCAGGGCGGCGGTCACGGCCAGCCGCGCCTTGTCGGCGGCGATATATCCACGCGCCGAGGAAGACGAGGCGGTGGATGAGGCAAAAGTAATCGCCCAGGGCCGCGGGCGATGGCTGCACCCATAGCCGTTCAGGGCGGTTTCTGGGTCGCGGGCCAGGCGGATATCCCCGCCGGTTTCCATCAGCGCGTCGGCGGTGCCAAGCGCCCCCCAAACCTTATGCAGAAGCTCCGCCGCCTCGGCCGTCAGCCCAAACAGCGCCGAAAGACAAAGCGGGCCAGGGGAAATCTCCGCCGCCATCGGCACCCGCCAGGGCGGTGACGCCACCCCGCCGGAGACATCCGCTGCATCCATGGCAAAGAGCGCGGCGGCGCGAGCAGCGGCGGCGCGGGCCAAGCCCGGCTCCACCTCATGCGCCATCAGCCAGGCGGCTTCGGCCTCGTAGCGCCGCAGCAGCGGGTCTGGCGTCAAACCCTCCGGTAGATATTGTCGTAGCGCGGCAAATTCGGGTGTCTGGGCCGGGCTGGTCTCCTGGAATGGTTCACTTCCATCCGCCAGCAGCTTTGCAGGGTGCATGTCCTCTCCGGCTTTGCGCGCAAAAGCCTTAGCCGAAACCGCCCGCCACGCCAAGCAAGGCGAAAACCTCCTGCAGGGGAGGAAATTTTTGCGTTTTAGGCTCCTGCATTGTCAAAATAGAGGTTAACATTTCTTACCGGAGCGTTTAAGCACGCTCTGGTTTTTTTGCGGAGCATGTGACCTTGGCGACGATGTATACCGAGACGGTGAAAACCGTCCGGCACTGGACTGACCGGCTGTTCAGCTTCACCACCACGCGCAACCCCGGTTTGCGCTTCATCAACGGGCAATTCGTGATGATCGGCCTGCCGGTCAACGGCCGCCCGCTGCTGCGCGCCTATTCCCTGTGCAGCGCCAATTACGAAGACCAGTTGGAGTTCTTCTCTATCAAGGTGCCAAACGGGCCGCTTACCCAGCATCTGCAGAAGCTGCAGCCGGGCGATGAGATCATCATCGGCGGCAAGCCGACCGGCACACTGATCCAGGATAATCTGACGCCAGGCAAATATCTGCTGATGCTCTCCACCGGCACCGGGCTGGCACCGTTCGTGAGCATCATCAAGGACCCCGACGCTTACGAGCGCTACGAAAAGATTATTCTGGTGCATGGCTGCCGCCATATCAGCGAGCTCGCCTATGGCGAAAAGGTGGTGAAGGAACTGCTGGAGGACGAGATCTTCGCCGAAATGGCACAGGAGAAACTGCTCTACTACCCCTCGGTCACGCGCGAGCCCTTCCGGCATAACGGCCGTATCTCAGCACTGCTAGAACAAGGCAAGCTGGAAGCCGACCTTGGCCTGCCCGCCCTGAACAAGCAGGATTACCGTGTGATGCTCTGCGGCAGCCCGCAGATGCTGGCCGATCTGCAGACCATGTTGAAAGCCCGTGGATTTGAGGAAGGCAACCACTCCGAGCCGGGGCAGTATGTGATCGAGAAAGCCTTCGTCGACAAATAAACCGCCAGCCCGTAAGCGCATTGATAAGAGTCTGATTCATATGAAATTTGCGATTGTGAATTTCACGACCAGAAAACTCGAGTGTTTTTAAAAGCAATTCCAATCATTTGAATTGAACCATCCGGTTCAACTCAAATGATTATTGCTATAGCTGCAAACCCCCTTTTGAACACCAAGCGCGGTGCAGATCGCAAGGCTCGAGGCCGGGTCGTAGAGGGCGATGGTAATCTGCGAACCTGCTGCTTGGACCAAGCTCGGCATGCCCAGCGCATGCACCCGGGCGAAAAATGCCCGCGCCGTGGCGGTGGTCTGCCCGGCATGGCCATACACCACCCATACCCGCTTACCTTGGCTGATCGCCTTTTCTGCATCCGCAAGGTTGCCGGTTGCATCACCCAATACGAAGGATTGTGCGCTGTGAGGCATATAAAGCTGCAAGACCGGCACCGCCCACGAGTCAGACAAGTAGACGACATCACCCTTATTGACCTCCGCCGCCAACATCCGCGCTGCCACATCCCAACGGGGCTTTGTTTCCGCATGGTAATATGGCGCCAGATTGACGAGCAGCAGCGCCGCGGCCCCCGCTACCGCAAAGCATGCGGCGCGTGCCGGCCGGTCTTTTAGCAGCACCGCCGCGCCCACCCCCACCAGACTGGCGAATGGTGCGGTGCTCCACAACAAATAACGCGGCAACAAAATCGGCTGGTGCAAGGAAATTAGCAGAAACAGGCAAGGAAGAAACAGGAACGCGACGCCCAGAACGATCAGCATCGGCGGGCGGGCGCGCAGCCCCCAGGCAGCGGCGCCCAACATGAGCAATAGCAGCACATCAATCGTCCGGGTCAAACCGGGCACCAGATGGGAG
>JAKBCD010000338.1 GCA_021808205.1 Pseudomonadota bacterium
AAGCCGTCTGGAAACGAGATGGCGGCAAGTGCGTACTTTGCGGCGAAAAAGATCAGCTTCATTTTGATCATATTGTGCCGTACTCGAAAGGCGGGACATCGCTCGTCGCTGATAATATTCAACTGCTTTGCGCGCGCCATAATCTAAGCAAGAGCGCCAGAATCGAATAACCCCTAACGCCCAAGCGTTAGGGGTTATTGCAAAAGACTTTCTGGCCGAAACGGCTTAATGCACCTCTTCCGGCGCCTTCTCGTCGTCACCATCACCCTCGGCTTCGGGTTTGGGCAAAGCCAAAGCCGGAGCCTCAGAGAACTCGAAGGCGAGCTTGCCGTCCTTCACGCTAACCTTCACGGCCCCGCCCTTCACCAGCTTGCCGAACAGCAGCTCCTCGGCCAGCGGCTTCTTGATCTGCTCCTGGATCACCCTTCCCAGCGGCCTGGCACCATAAAGCGGCTCGTAACCCTGCTCGGCCAGCAGTTCCTTCGCCGCAGAGGACAGCTCGATGGTCACGTTACGGTCGGCGAGCTGGGCTTCCAGCTGCATCACGAACTTCTCCACCACGCGGCCGACAATCTCTGGTGTGAGTGCCGCGAAGGGAATAATCGCATCCAGCCGGTTGCGGAATTCCGGCGTGAACAGCTTCTTCACCGCTTCCTCATCTTCGCCAACACGCACTGTGCGGCCGAAGCCGATGGCGGATTTCTGCATATCCGCCGCCCCGGCATTGGTGGTCATGATAAGAATCACGTTGCGGAAATCCACCTGCTTGCCGTTATGGTCGGTGAGTTTCCCATGATCCATGATCTGCAACAGGATGTTGAACAGATCCGGATGCGCCTTCTCGATCTCATCCAGCAGCAGCACACAATGCGGGTGCTGGTCGATCGCGTCGGTCAGCATGCCGCCCTGGTCGAACCCGACATAGCCCGGCGGCGCGCCGATCAGCCGCGAGACCGAATGCCGCTCCATGTACTCAGACATATCAAACCGGGTCAGCTCGATGCCCAGCGTGGAGGCCAGTTGCCGCGCCACTTCGGTTTTGCCAACGCCGGTCGGGCCGGAGAACAAATAATTGCCGATCGGCTTCTCCGGGTCGCGCAAACCGGCACGGGAGAGCTTCATGGCGGCCGAGAGCGCCTCGATGGCGGCGTCCTGGCCAAATACCATGCTCTTCAAATCGCGCTCCAGATGCCGCAACACCTCCTTGTCGTCCGTGGAAACGGATTTGGGCGGGATGCGGGCGATTTTGGAAACCATGTCCTCGACATCCTTCAAGGTCACTGTCTTTCGGCGCTTGTTCTCGGGCAGCAGCATCCGCGCCGCACCGGCTTCGTCGATCACGTCGATCGCCTTGTCGGGCAGCTTGCGGTCGTTGATGTACTTGGCCGAAAGCTCCACCGCGGCGCGAATCGCGTCATCCGTGTAGCGCACCTTGTGGTGCTTCTCATAAGCGATCTTCAAGCCCCGCAGAATTTTCACGGTATCCTCAACCGAAGGTTCGTTCACGTCGATCTTCTGGAAGCGCCGCACCAAGGCGCGGTCTTTTTCAAAGTAGTTGCGGAACTCCTTATACGTGGTGGAGCCGATGCAGCGCAGCGTGCCTTGGGCCAAAGCGGGCTTGAGCAGGTTGGAGGCATCCATCGCCCCGCCGGAGGTGGCCCCGGCGCCGATGACTGTGTGGATCTCGTCGATGAACAAAATGGCGCCAGGATTGGCCTCCATCTCCGTCACCACCGCCTTCAGCCGCTCCTCGAAATCACCGCGGTAGCGCGTGCCGGCCAGCAACGCGCCCATATCCAGCGCGAAAATCGTGCAATTCAGCAGCACCTCCGGCACGTCCGCGTCGATAATTCGCTTGGCCAGCCCTTCGGCAATGGCGGTTTTGCCAACGCCGGGATCGCCCACATAAAGCGGGTTGTTCTTGGTGCGACGGCAGAGGATCTGGATCGTCCGCTCAATTTCATGTTCGCGTCCGATCAACGGATCGATCTTGCCGTCCTTGGCCTTCTTGTTGAGGTTGATGCAGTAGGTGGAGAGCGCGTCATGGTTGCGCTTGGAACTTCCCTTTTCCTCGCGCTCGTTCGACTCGTTCGGCTCGGCGGAGCCAGTCGGCGGGCGCGTGGCAGATTTGCCGGGGCTCTTGGCGATGCCGTGGGAGATGAAATTCACCGCATCCAGCCGGGTCATGTCCTGCAATTGCAGGAAATATACGGCGTGGCTCTCACGTTCGGAGAACAAGGCCACCAGCACATTCGCACCCGTCACCTCATCCCGCCCGGAGGATTGCACATGGATGGCCGCGCGCTGCACCACGCGCTGGAACCCGGCGGTGGGCTTGGGATCGCCGCCACGGTCTGTCGCAAGGCCGGCTAAATCCTTGTCCAGGAACTCGGTCAGATCCTTCTTCAGCTTCTCGATATCCACCCCGCAGGCGCGCAGCACCGTCAGCGCGTCCGGATCATCCACGAGCCCGAGGAGCAGATGCTCCAGCGTCGCGTATTCGTGTTTCCGGTCGGCGGCCAAGGACAGGGCCCGGTGGAGAGTCTGTTCTAGGTTGCGAGACAGCATGGATTTAAACCGTTCCTTCACGCCGAGACCCGGCGCTCTCAATTCCGGACATTCTATCTGCCTGTCCGGCCGGCATCTTCACGACCCAACCCGTAAGAGCGGCACTGAACCGTACACTCTTACATGGGATTGGGAACGTAAAATAAAGTGTCATTCTTTCTCAATCGTGCATTGCAGGGGGTGCTGGTTTTGCCGTGCCAGGTCCATCACCTGGGTGACCTTGGTTTCCGCCACCTCGTAGGTATAGACTCCGCACACCCCAACCCCGCGGCGATGCACATGCAGCATAATCTGCGTCGCCTGATCGCGGTTTTTCTGGAAAAACCGCTCAAGCACATGCACAACAAATTCCATCGGCGTATAATCATCGTTCAGCATCAGAACTTTGTACATGGTGGGCTTGCGCGTTTTTGGCCGCGGCTTCGCCACCACGCCAATGCTCGGCCCCTCAGTTCCTTTGCGTTTATCGTTCTCACTCATCTTCGAACACCCTTAGCAACCACCGCGGCCGGCCCTCCCTTCACGGCAGACGCCCCTTCACGGCCGTCGCTCTCGCCCTCACCTTGTAGTAAAGCATATCGAAAGCAAGCCCGGCGATCAAAGAGCGTTTTTATCCGGTTCCAGCGCGAGATTCAAAAACAGCCGCAGGAATGGCTTCAGACACTCTGCC
>JAKBCD010000339.1 GCA_021808205.1 Pseudomonadota bacterium
GGTCGTAGCCGATGAGATCCATCTTGTTCACCGCCAGCACGATGTGACGAATACCGATGAGATGGGCGAGATAGGAATGCCGGCGCGTCTGCGTGAGCACGCCCTTGCGGGCGTCGATGAGAATCACCGCAAGATCCGCCGTGGAAGCGCCGGTGACCATGTTGCGGGTGTATTGCTCATGGCCGGGCGTGTCCGCGACGATGAATTTGCGGCGCTCGGTGGCAAAGAAACGATATGCCACGTCGATGGTGATGCCCTGCTCGCGCTCGGCGGCGAGGCCATCCACCAGCAATGCGAAATCGATATTCTGCCCCTGCGTGCCAACCTTCTTGGAATCAGCTTCCAGGGCGGCAAGCTGATCCTCGAAGATCATCTTGGAGTCATAGAGCAGCCGGCCGATAAGGGTGGATTTACCGTCATCCACCGAGCCGCAGGTAATGAAGCGCAGCAGCGATTTATGCTGGTGCTTGAGCAGATAGGCGTCGATA
Source organism: Pseudomonadota bacterium (assembly GCA_021808205.1). Next base: position 489 of record JAKBCD010000339.1, read on the forward strand.
TCCTGCGCGATCAGCGCATCGACCTGGTAGGAGCTTTCCTGGGTCTCGCTCATCAGAAATACCCCTCTTGCTTCTTCTTTTCCATGCTGGCGCCGCCTGCATCCTTGTCGATCACCCGGCCCTGGCGCTCGGAGGTGGTGGTGAGCAATGTTTCCTGGATCACCTCGGTAATGGAATGCGCGCTGCTCTCCACCGCGCCCGAAAGCGGGTAGCAGCCCAGCGTGCGAAACCGCACCGAGCGCATTTCCGGCTTTTCTCCAGGGTTGAAGCGGAAGCGTTCGTCATCCACCATAATCAGCAGCCCGTCGCGTTCCACCACTGGCCGCTCAGCCGCGAAATACAAAGGCACGATGGGGATGTTTTCCAGATGGATGTACTGCCAGATATCCAGCTCGGTCCAGTTGGAGATGGGAAATACGCGAATACTCTCACCCTTATTCTTCCGGGCGTTGTACAAGCTCCACAGTTCCGGGCGCTGGCTTTTTGGGTCCCAGCGATGATTGGCGGCGCGGAAGGAGAAGATGCGCTCCTTCGCACGGCTTTTTTCCTCATCGCGCCTCGCGCCGCCAAAGGCAGCGTCGAAGCCATATTTGTCCAGCGCCTGCTTCAGCCCCTCGGTCTTCCACATATCGGTATGCAGCGGGCCGTGGTCGAACGGGTTGATGTTCTTTTCCTTGGCCTCTGGGTTCTGGTAAACCAGCAGCTCCATGCCGCTCTCGCGCGCCATGCGGTCACGCAGCTCGTACATGGCCTTGAACTTCCAGGTCGTGTCCACGTGCAGCAGCGGGAAGGGCGGCGGCGCGGGGTAAAACGCCTTGCGCGCCAGATGCAGCATAACCGCACTGTCCTTGCCTACGGAATAGAGCATCACCGGCTTTTCGCTCTCCGCCGCCACTTCGCGCATGATGTGGATCGATTCAGCCTCCAGACGCTGCAAATGCGTCAGGCTTATCTTCGCGTCGGCGGCTTGCATTCACCCTGTCTCCATACTCAACTGCGCCTGTACTTGGCACGCGCAATAGCCGCACACAAACACAAAAAGCCTCATGTAAATCTGGCTGCCGGGAGACAAAATTTTTACCCCTGGAGCAAGCGGCGAGGCATAATCACCCATACCCTATAAAATCTATCTTATAAATATTTTTATAAATTGCACCGGGCTTGGGTTTTGGGGCGGTCTCGTTTATCTCGACACCATGTGGAAGAGAACGACATGAAAGGCGCCCTTGTTACCGGCGGCGGCAGGCGGTTGGGTGCAGCCATTGCCAGACATCTGGGCGCCAAAGGCTGGCATGTGCTCGTGCATCACCACGGCTCCTGCGATGGCGCGCGCCAGGTGGCGGCGGAGATCATCGCCGCAGGCGGAAGCGCCACACCTTTGCAGGCCGACCTCGGTGATGCCGCGGCGGTAGCCCGGCTGTATGAGGAATGCGAGGCGGTCTGCCCACTCGAACTGCTGGTCAACAACGCCTCAAGCTTTGCTTACGACACGGCCGCCAGCGTTACCACCGAAGCGTTGGAGGCGCAGATGCGGGTGAATTTGTTCGCCCCTGTGCTGCTGACGCAGAAGCTCCATGCCGCCCTTACCGCGCGCGGGACGCAGGGAGTTGCGATTAACATTGTCGATAACAAAGTATTCGGGCTGAACCCGGATTATTTTTCCTACACTTTAACCAAGGTGGCCTTGCAGGGGATGATCCAGATGCAGGCGATGGCCTTGGCCCCCACGCTACGGGTGGCGGGCATCGCGCCTGGCATCACCCTCATCAGCGGTTTGCAGACCGAAGCGGAGTTCGAGCGCAGCCACCGCAACAACCCGATGGGCCTGGGCTGCACGCCCGAGCAGATTTTGAACGCGGTGGATTTTATCCTGGCGAGCCCGGCCTATCATGGGCAGACCATGGTGATCGATGGCGGGCAGGTGCTGCAGCGTCGCCCGCGTGACGTGGTGTTCCTGGAAAACCCCGCTCCGGCCGCGCCTTAGCCCGGCGTTGCGGGCGCGCTGTTTCGCGGCTAATCAGGCGGGGTCAGTGTCTCAAGGGTTATTCAGCTTGCAGAACCGCCTTTATCGCCTCAGCACCCTCGCCTCGTTTATCCTGTTAGCCGGCTGCGGAACCGCCAACACCCTTGGCCATCAGCTGTTTGGGCTGAACAATGGCGGCGGCGCCTCCGGCGCCATGCACTCCGTGTTCGGCTACGCCGTGGCAGATGAGCCTCAGGCGGCCATCGTCGGGCGGAATGTCCTGAACCTCGGCGGCAACGCCGTGGATGCCGCGGCGGCGGAAGGCTTCGCCCAGGCCGTCACCCTGCCCTCACGCGGCGGGCTTGGCGGCGGCGGCGCCTGCCTGATCAAAATGCCCGATGCCAGCGGCAAAATGCAACCGCCTGTGATGCTGAATTTCCCCGCAGGGGCACCTGCCGGAAATGGCGGAGACCGCCCTGCGGCGGTGCCATTGTTGGCGCGCGGGCTGCTCGCCATGCAGGCACGTTACGGCCAATTGCCGCAATCCGCCGTAATTGTGCCCGCCGAACGCCTTGCCGGCGGCGCGCAAATTTCGCAGGCGCTGGAAGCTGATCTGGGTGTAGTTGGCAATGCGTTGCTGGCAGACCCGCAGGCAGCCGCCATCTTCGCCCCTGGCGGGCACATGCTGCCGGAGGGTGCAACCTTCCAGCAGCCGGACCTTGCCACCACGCTTGAAAACCTGCGGGTAAACGGGGTGAACGGGCTTTATGCCGGCGCTAATGCCG
>JAKBCD010000340.1 GCA_021808205.1 Pseudomonadota bacterium
TGTAATGGGGCTTCAGGTGAGGGGTTTTCCTGCCGGAAGAGCCTGAAAGGACAGACGATGAACATCAAGGACCATGACGGCACCACCAATTTTGTTCCCGGAACGGTGCTGGACATTCATCACATCTCCCCCGCGCAGCTGGCGTTGCTCGGGCTTGAGGAGATTGCCTTCATGAAGCCGGTGATGACTGAGACCGGCCCGGCCTTTGCCATTCATGCTGCGGACGGCACGCCCATAGCCATTGTGGCGGACCAGCGGCTTGCCGCAGCCGCGATTATCCAGAACGACATGATGCCGACGCTGGTGCATTAAGGTCAGAACGCCTTGCCGTGCCCCGGGTAGCTCTTTAACCAGGGCACGCAGCAGGGGGAATGGGATGGGGTTGGAAAGTGTGTTTCCGGACTATAATGCCTGGGCCGAAAAGGGTTTTGAGGGGCTGATCTGCTCCAAGCCCACGGTGATGATTGCATTCTCCCCCCGCACGGGCAGTACGCATCTTTGCGAGGTATTGCACCACGCCGGGCAAGGCCGTGTGCCAACCGAAATTTTTAATCCCCGCGGCCCGGCGGAGAAGGAGCGAAACCTTCGTGGGGTTGGCAGTTTTGCTGCATATTTTCAAAGCTTCGCCTCTGATTCTGATGAGGTGTTTATTTTCAAAACATGCTGGTTGGATGCAGCACCCTTTGCATCCGCCTTGACCAGGATGTTTCCGTCGTTGCGGGTTGTTTATCTGTCCAGGCGCAATGACGCGGCCCAGGCGGTGTCCGCCTTCAAGGCGGAACTAACCGGTACTTGGCATGTGCACCAGGGCGGTGTGGAGGCCAGGCGGGTTCAGGATGGCCAATTCTCAATGGAGCGGCTGTTGGCGCTGCACGCCGCCCAAGCGCGGGAGCGGCAGGGCTGGGCGCAATGGTTCGCGGTCCAGGGGGTAAAGCCTTTGGCCATGCAATACGAGGAGTTCGAGCGGGACATCAACGCTGGCCTGCGCAAGCTGGTCATGGAGCTGGGGCTTGGGCTGCGGACCGAGGTGCCGGCGAACGTGGGGATGAGGAAGCTGGCGGACCAGACCAGTTTCGATTGGACGTTAGGGCTGCAACGCCGTTTGTTGAACCTGAGCTGAGTGGCCTAGCCTCGCTGGCGGGTGGATGGTAATGGCCCGGCCATGTCCATCGTGCTCGCATTGCCCAAGGGGCGTATTCTGAACGAGGCCGGCCCCGTGCTCGCCCGCGTCGGCCTTATGCCGGAGGCGGAATATACCGACGAAAATTCCCGCAAGCTGCGCTTCCATACCAGCCATCCGGATGTGGATGTGATCCGCGTGCGTTCCTTTGATGTAGCGACCTTCGTCGCCTTTGGGGCGGCTGAGATCGGCATTTGCGGCGGCGATGTGCTGATGGAGTTCGACTACCCGGAAGTTTACGCGCCCTTGGATCTGGGCATCGGTAAATGCCGCATCTCGGTGGCGGAGCCGAAGGACGATGCGGGGCAGACGGATCTCTCCCGCGTATCGGCCATCCGGGTCGCCAGCAAATACCCCAACACCGCCAAGCGGCATTTCGCGCGGCGGGGCATCCAGGCGGAGATTGTGGAACTGTCCGGCTCCATGGAGCTGGCGCCGGGTTTGGGGCTTTCACGACTTATCGTTGATCTGGTACAAACCGGCAGCACGCTGAAGGCGAATGGGCTGGTGGAAACAGACGTGATCGCCCAAGTGTCTTCCAGGCTCATCGTGAATCGTGTTGCATTGAAAACGAGGCCGGATGAGATTGGCGCCTGGATCGAGGCTTTCAGGAAAGCTCTGGGCGCATGAAAATTTTAACCACGCAAAATCCCGGTTTTGGAGCCGCGTTCGCGAAGCTGCTCTCCCGCGCCGTGGTGGCGGAGGAAGTCTCCGGTGCGGTGCGCGACATTATCGGGCGCGTGCGCAACGAGGGTGACAGGGCGCTGCTGGATTACACGGCCAGGTTCGACCGGCTGGAACTGACTGCCGCCGGGCTGCGGGTGACGGCCGATGAGTTGACCAGGGCCGAGGCACAAACCCCAAAGGCGCTGCGCGAGGCGCTGGCCGTGGCGGCACGGCGGATTGAGGTTTTTCACCGTGCGCAGATGCCCCGCGATATTGCCTATACCGATGACGAGGGCGTTATCTGCGGGATGCGCTGGGGGGCGCTGGATGCGGTGGGGCTGTATGTGCCCGGCGGCAAGGCGGCGTATCCATCATCGGTGCTGATGAACGCCATTCCGGCCAAGGTGGCAGGGGTGAAGCGTATCGCGATGGTGGTGCCCGCACCGGACGGTGTGTTGAACCCCTATGTGCTCACGGCAGCGAATGTGGCTGGGATAACCGAGATTTACCGTGTGGGCGGGGCGCAGGCGGTAGCCGCCCTGGCTTATGGTACCGCGAGCATTCGGCGGGTGGACAGGATTGTGGGCCCTGGCAATGCCTATGTGGCGGAGGCCAAGCGGCAGGTGTTCGGGCAGGTGGGGATCGATTCCATCGCCGGCCCGTCCGAGGTGTTGATCATCGCCGATGAAGGCTGTGACCCGGTGCAGCTGGCCTATGACCTGCTGGCGCAGGCGGAGCATGACGAAGATGCGCAGTCCATTCTGGTAACGACGAGCGGCGCGCTTGCCGCAGCGGTGGAAAGCGCCGTTGAGCAGGTGCTGGAAACCCTGCCGCGCAAGGAGATTGCCGGGACGAGCTGGCGCCGCCATGGCGCGATCATCCTGGTGCGAAACTGGGACGAGGCGGTGGAGATTTCCAACCGCGTGGCACCGGAACATCTGCAGCTGATGCTGGCGGACCCGGAGCCGGTTTTCGCCAAGGTGCGCCATGCCGGGGCGGTGTTTTTAGGCCGCAACACGCCGGAGGCGATGGGCGATTACATCATTGGCCCGAACCATGTGCTGCCTACCTCTGGCACGGCGCGTTTTGCCTCCGGCCTTTCGGTGCATGATTTTTTAAAGCGCACCACCTTTGCCAAGGTGCCGGGCCAGGCGTTGGCGGCGCTGGGGCCGCACGCCGTTACACTTGCCCAGGCCGAGGGGCTGGACGCCCATGGGCAAAGCATCGCGGTGAGGCTAAACGCGCCGTAAAACCTCTGCCACCAGCGCGTCGATATCTTCTTCCCGCGTGCGGTGGTTGACGATGGCGCAGCGGATGGCGGTGCGGCCGTTGATTGTGGTGGTGGAGGGGGCGAACAGCCCATCTTCCTGAAGGTCGGCCACCAGGT
>JAKBCD010000341.1 GCA_021808205.1 Pseudomonadota bacterium
CGCTTTGTGCTGGCCGAGCATATGGTGGTGGAGGGGGCAGAGTTGGTGAACGGTCTGCTGAACGTAACCGTACGCCGCATGGTGCCGGAAAGTGCCAAGCCACGCCGGATTGAGATCAGCACGCCCAAGGCTGCCAACCAGACGATTGAGCCGCCGCAGCTTCCGCACGCGGCGTGAACAGAAAAAGGGGCCGTAAGGCCCCTTTTTTATTCCGCCATCGCTGAGGCTTCTGAGCGTGTGGCGCCCACGCGTGCCGCGAGCGAGGAGGCGAGAAACGGGTCTAGCGCGCCATCCAGCACCGCGGCGGGGTTGCCAGATTCGTAATTGCTGCGCAGATCTTTCACCAGCTGATACGGGGCGAGCACATAAGAGCGGATCTGGTGGCCCCAGCCGATATCGGTTTTTGCGGCTTCCGTCGCGGCGGAGGCGGCTTCGCGCTTCTGCAGCTCCTGCTCGTACATACGCGCCTTCAGCATGTTCATCGCGGTGGCGCGGTTGCGGTGCTGGGAACGGTCCGTCTGGCAGGCGACGATGATGCCGGTCGGGATATGGGTGATGCGGATGGCGGATTCGGTCTTGTTCACGTGCTGGCCGCCGGCGCCGGAGGCCCGGAACGTATCCACCTTCAAATCCGCTGGGTTGATCTCGATCTCGATCGTATCATCCACCACCGGATAGACCCAGACGCTGGCGAAGCTGGTCTGGCGGCGGGCATTGGCGTCGAACGGCGAGATACGCACGAGACGATGCACGCCAGCCTCGGTCTTCAGCCAGCCATAGGCGTTGGTGCCTGAGATCTGGATGGTCATGGATTTAATCCCGGCCTGCTCGCCTTCGGATTCTTCCATGATCTCGGTCTTGAAGCCCTTACGCTCGGCCCAGCGCAGATACATGCGCGCCAGCATCTGCGCCCAGTCCTGCGCCTCGGTGCCGCCGGCACCGGCGTTGATTTCCACGAAGGCGTCGCGGCTGTCGGCCTCGCCGGAGAGGAGGGATTCAATCTCCTTTTCCTTGGCGGTGGCGGCCAGGCGCTCCAGCGTGGCAAGGCCATCCTTTATCATCGCCTCGTCGGCCTCGGCTTCGGCCAGTTCGATCAGCTCCAGCGTATCCTTCGCCTCAGCTTCGATGGCATTCACGCCATCCACCATTGAGGAAAGCCGGTTACGCTCGCGCATTACCGCTTGCGCTGCCTCGGCGTCGTTCCAGAGGTTTGGGTCCTCGGCGCGGTGGTTCAGCTCAGCGAGCTTGAGAACAGCGGCATCCCAGTCAAAGATGCCTCCTCAGCAGGGCGACCGAGCGGCCGATCTGCTCATGCAATTGGTCTGATTCAGCGGACATTCGCGCGATATACGCCTGGGCGGGGGGAATTGGTAGGGGGCGCTTGCCAAGCCGCCAGCGTATTGCGATGCAGGCGCGCATGAATGCCACGCTTCTGGTTGTGCTCATCGCTCTCGGGTTTCGCTTGCTGCTGGCTGGAGGCTCCGGCCTTGGCATAGACGAAAGCTACATGGTGGCGGCCGCGCGGCATTTCGCACTTTCGTATTTTGACCATCCATTGGCCTCCTGGTGGCTGGAGCTTGCCTCGCGCAGCCTGTTCGGCTCGGCGGCGCCCATTGTGGTGCGACTGCCCTTTGTGGCGCTCTCAGGGCTCTCCTCCTGGCTGCTCTATCTTATCACCCGGCGGCTGTTTGGGCAGAAAGCCGGGTTCTGGGCGGTGGTGGCATTTACCATCGCGCCGGTGTTTTCGCTGGCCTTCGGTAGTTGGGTGCTGCCGGACGGGCCGCTGAACGCCGCGTTGCTGGCGTTTCTCTATGCGCTGATTCGCGCTCTGGGGCTGCCGGATGCGCGTCCGTCGCCGCGCTGGTGGTTGGCGGCGGGGTTGTCCGCAGGGTTGGCGATGCTCTCCAAATACAACGCCGCTTTGGTGCTGGCGGGGGCCGCGCTGGGTGTGCTGCTGGACCCAGCCGGGCGGCGGGAGCTGCGGCAGCCCTGGCCCTGGGTGGGCGTTGTGCTGGCGCTGACGCTGTTCTCGCCGGTGATTATCTGGAATGCCCAGCACCATTGGGCGAGCTTTAATTATCAAGGCGGGCGTGCCACAGGCTTGCGGCTGCGCCCGTTGATGCCGCTTACCGTTTGGGGCGGCGAAGCACTTTACGTGCTGCCCTGGCTCTGGGCGCCGATGGTCTGGCTGCTGGCGCGCAGCCTTGTGGCCGGACCCGCCAAGCGTGTTTCCTGGCTGTTGGCCTGGGCCGCGATTATTCCCGTACTGCTTTTTGCTGTCGTGGGGCTGTGGTCGCGCACCCATATTCTCTTCCATTGGGCGGCTCCTGGTTATTTAATGCTGTTCCCGCTGCTGGGGGACTGGGCAACGCGGCGGGAACAGCGGTTGATTGGCGCTGTGGCAGTTATCTCGGGTGGTCTGCTGGCTTTTGCTTCGCTGCTTATCGTGGCGTTGGTGCAATTTGGCCTGCCGCCCGCGCTGGCCGATGCTTTTGCGCCCGGCAAGTCTCCCATGTTGCAGGCAATTGATTGGACAAGCATTGCTGAGACCATGCCGCCGGACATAGACGCCGTGGCCGCGCAGCGCTGGTTCGATGCCGGCAAGATTGGCTACGCCCTGTTGCTGGACGGGATAGACACACCCGTGACGGTTTTTGGGCGCGAGCCGCATCAATTCGCCTTCACCACCCCGCCGGAGAGCCTGCTGGGCAAAACCATCCTCATCGTCGCCATGCCCGGCAGCACCACCGCAAGCTGGGCCCAGTTTGCGCCCGATTTCGCCAGCTTTAAACCCGGCCCGGTTTTGCCGGTGCTGGACCAAGGCCGGATCCTGTTGCTGATCCCTACCTTCATCGGCACGGATTTGCAGCGTGTTCCTGATTAGAGCCCGATGACTTCAGGTTCGCGCGCTGTGCGAGCGGAACTGAGGTCTGAATCGCCTTTTCCCGCTCTCGCACGGCGTGCCGCGGGTTGATAATCAGCGGTGATCAGCAGGCCTTATGCCGTGGCAGCGCTTATCCGCTTCAGGGCTTCATCCTTGCCAAGCGCGATCAAGGTGGCATCAATGCCGGGGCTCATCGTGCTGCCGGTCAGCGCCGCGCGCAAAGGCTGTGCCACTTGGCCCAGCTTGCGTCCCTCCGCATCAGCGAAGGTCCGCAGTGCTGTGTCTATTGCCTCGTTTGTGAAGACAATGCCTCCCAGCAGCTTGGCCAGACGAGCCAGCATG
>JAKBCD010000342.1 GCA_021808205.1 Pseudomonadota bacterium
CGAACACGGTTGCCCCCTCCGGCCGCGCACCGGCGGCGCGCAGCAGGGTGGAGAGATGGTCGCCATGGATGAGATTATCCCCCAGCGCCAGGGCGCAGGCCTCGCCGCCGATCCAGTCCTCGCCGATGAGGAAGGCTTGCGCCAGACCATCCGGGCTCGGCTGCTCGGCATAGGAGATACGGATGCCAAGATGCGCGCCATCATGGAACAGGCGTTGGAATTGCGGCAGATCTTGCGGGGTGGAGATGATCAACACCTCGCGGATACCCGCCAGCATAAGCGTGCAGAGCGGGTAATAAATCATTGGTTTGTCGTAAACTGGCAGCAGCTGCTTGGAGCTGGCCTGGGTGATGGGGTGCAGCCGCGTGCCGGAGCCACCGGCGAGGATGATGCCCTTGGTGATCATGCGGCGGCTCCCAAACGCTGGCCGGAATATTTTTTAGAACGGATGCCTTCCCACCAGGGCCGGTTATCTAGGTACCAGCCGATGGTGGCGGCCAGGCCACGCTCGAAATCATGCGCGGCAGTCCAGCCCAGCGCCTTTTCAGCACTGCCGGGGTCGATCTCGTAGCGATTGTCGTGGCCGGGGCGGTCGGTCACGTAGGTGATCAGCCGCTCGCGCGCGCCGTTTTGGCTGGGCAGCTTCTGGTCCAGAATGGCGCAGATGGCCTTCACCACGTCGATATTCTTGCGCGGTTGGCGGGCACCGATGCAATAGGTTTCGCCTGGCACGCCCTGGGTGACAATTTTCAGCAGCGCCTCGGCATGGTCATCCACGAACAGCCAGTCACGCGTGTTCAGCCCGGCACCATAAACCGGCAGTGGCTTTTCCTCGATGGCGTTCAGCGTCACCAGCGGGATCAGCTTCTCGGGGAACTGCCATTTGCCGTAATTATTGGTGGTGTTGGAGACGATAACGGGCAGGTCATAAGTGTGCATCCAGGCGCGGGCCAGATGGTCCGATGCCGCTTTGGAGGAGGAATAAGGGCTGCGCGGATCGTAAGGCGTGTGTTCGTTAAACGGCGGGTCGTTATCCTCAAGTGCGCCGAACACCTCATCGGTGGAGATGTGATGGAAGCGGAAACGCTCCTTCTTCTCGCCGGAAAGTGTGGCGAAATATTCACGCGCTGCCTCAAGCATCACGAAGGTACCAGTGACATTGGTGTGCACGAAGGCGGCCGGGCCGTCGATCGAACGGTCCACATGGCTCTCGGCAGCCAGGTGCATCACCGCATCCGGCTCATGTTGCGCGAAGGCGGCGCGGATGCCGGCGAGGTCGCAGATATCCTGCTTCAACAACAAATGATTCGGGTGGGTGTGCGCATCCTCCAGCGCATCCTCGGAGGCAGCGTAGGTCATCTTGTCGATATTGATGATCTGATGGCCTTCCCGCCGGATGGCACGCCTGACAACGGCGGACCCGATAAAGCCGCAACCGCCAGTTAACAGGATTTTCATAGGCGCTCCAATCGCTTCTTCCAGTTCGGCGGTAGTACAATCAGACCTTCCGGCGTCTGGCAACAGGCGCCGGAGCTTTCTTTTTTGCAAGCGCGAACTGGCGGGAAAGTTGAGTCAGATAGGCTGTCTGATCCGCCAGAATCTCATCCCCCGGCGTTAGCAGCGACGCGGCCGCCTTGTGTAGGCGCTTGATCTCTTGCAGATGCGCGCTGGCGTTAAGCTTAGCGGTCATGCCGCCTTCATGCCGCCGGTGGGTGTTCAGCGGTTGAGCCACATAGGCCACCACGCCGGGCTGGGTGGCGAGCAGTTGGAGGTAGAGCCGCCAATCCCCCGCCAGCGTCCAGCTCCCGCACATCTTCCAGCGCTTTCAGCAGCGCCTCGCGCCGCCATAAAACAGCGCTGACATTCGGGATAAGGTTGCGCACGCTGAGAAACCGCGTGGCGAAGTCTCGCGCCTCCCAACTGCCGGAGGCAGCAAGCGCCCGCACCCCGGACTGGAAGTAATAGCCCTGATAGCTGGACATGGTTTCTTGCCCGGCTGCATCCACGGCGCGGCTGTCGGTAAAGGCCATCAGTGCGGTTTCGTCGCGCTCCAGCGCCTGCACCAGCTGGGCGAGGAAGGCGGGATGGGCGGCGTCATCGGCCTCGCACAGCCAGATGTAATCGCCCGTCGCCGCCTGCGCCGCGCGGCGCCATTGCGCGAAAACGGAGCCGGAATTTTCCTGGTTCACTAGAATTTTGATATCGCGCCGGGCTTGCGCGGCGGTCTCAGTGGCTACCGCTAGGCTGGCATCGGTTGAGGCATCGTCCAGCAGCACGATCTCCTGCAGCGGGTAGGTTTGCGCGAAGATGCTGGCTAGGCGCTCGGGCAGGTAAGCGGCGTAATTATAGTTCAGCACCACGGCGCTGATGCGCTTCAACCCCGGTGCGGCCAGATGCAAAAGCTGGTCGACGTAACGCGGAAAATCGAATCGCTTGGCGGCCATCTCCATCAAGCGCGGACGCAGCTTTTTCAGGATCTTGCGGTCCAGCAGCGCCTCCAGCCCGGCCTGGTAGTCGTCAAGGTCGGCCAGCCGGGCCACATGCCCCGCCCGCTCCGCCCGCAGCAGCTCCGGCACGCCGCCACTTTCATCGAAGGCAACCACAGGCATACCGCAACACAGAGCCTCGATGACGACGGTGGGCAGGGGGTCCTCCCGCGAGGTGAGGGCGAACAGATCGGCAGCGGAATAATAATCGGGCAGTTTGTCCGTATAGGGGATAAGAGTGAAACGCCCGCTCGCCTGCAATGCCAAGATCTCGGGTTCGAGATAGGCTTTCAGCTTCGCCTCGATATCCCCTACCCAGAGGAAATGCACATCCTGGCGCTTCGCGCCAAGCCGGCGGGCGAGCTGCAGGAACAAGTCGAACCCCTTGCGGATATGCGCAAAGCCAACACCCAAGACGAGATATTGCGTGTCCGCCAGCCCCAGCGCCGAGCGTATGCGCGCGCGCGCCAGCGGGTCGAAACTCACGCGCAGGAAATTACCCTGGGGCAGCAGCAGCTCGTTGCTGCCATCCAGCCCCACCGCGGCGCGAAATTTCTCCGCGCCATAGGCCGAGGAGAAGATGAGCTTCCGCGCCGCCGCCCCACCCAATCGGGCCTGGATTTCGAGGTTATATTCCTTCAGCAATTGCGGCAGCTCATGCACCAACAGCACGCATTCGATATTGCGTGCCGCCGCCCAGGGCACTACCCGCGCCGAAGCAGCGGAGTT
>JAKBCD010000343.1 GCA_021808205.1 Pseudomonadota bacterium
GAAAACTCAAGACTCTGGCAAACAGCCTCAGGCCGCCACGGCCGAGCGGGCGGGCATTCTGGACCCGCTGGTGGGGGCATCGCGCAATAGCGACCAGCCCGGTTTCGGCAAGCGGCCTTCGACAAAATCTGCCATTTCAAAATGCGCACTGGCAGACGCCACCGCGCCGCCGCGAACGGCCTCCGCGACGTCGGGATATTCGGTCAGATACCAGGTCTCATCGACCGTGACCGGGCGTGGCAGGCGATTTTCGAAATAGCCGGCAACAACATAATGGGCCTTGGCGGTTTTGAGCTCACCGGCCTTCACCGCCGCCGCCACATCCGGATAGGTTGCCAGATACCACGCCTCGTCAACCTCAACAGAGTCCAGAATCACCCGGATCAAGCGGAATAGCTTGGCTTCCTGAAGTTCAACGTAATGACCTGAAGCGGGGCCGAGGCCGCTCATAAGGTAACCATATGCGAGCATGGGATTCCCCTACAAAAGCTTGCGATCAGACTAGACGACCATCTTTAGCCGGCGTCACGGTGCGGTGCAACATAACATTCGCGAATTCATCGTAACGTCCAAACTTTTAACCGGCGCGCAATAATTTTATCTATCCATTCACAGGTGCGGCCTTGAGCCCCGCGTATCAATGGGTGACAACACAAGCTAGGCGACCGGGACGCTGCAAATGCGCCGGGCGCGAAGACAAACTTTATGGGGTCTCAATGGCGATCACGGGTCATGTGGACACGATGGAAGGCAGCTATCTTTAGGGTGGGCAGCCACGGTGCCCGATACCGGAAACTGCGCCATCACGGTTATCGACGCAGAAGGCAGGCTGCTGGCAAAGGGCCGCGCCTCGCGCCATCGGCCGGATCTGGCAGCGCTTGGGCTCGGCCGCACAACGCTTGCCTACCGGATCGCCATTCCGCTCGGCACTGAAGCCGCGCGACTGCGAGTGCTCGCCAATGGCGAGGAGCTCGTCGGCTCGCCGGTGGATATCGGGCCAGGCATTTATGACGGGTTCTGCGCCGTGGACAGCGATATGGTGACCGGCTGGGTGAGTGAGCGCACCAAAGCCGGAGAGCCGCCATTCATCACCGTCGTGAACGGTGCGGGGGTAGAAGTTGCGCGTGGCGGCAGCCGGTTTGACGAGCGGCCGGCCGACCCCTTGTTCGCCCCGGCGCGGTTCAACCTGAGGCTCGACAGCGACTGCTTTGGTGGCGGTGAAATGCTGCTGAACGTTTATGCGAATGGAAAACTAATCGGGCGAACGAGTTGCAGCCTGGGTCTGCATGCGAATCTCGAGACCATCTCGCCGGAGCGGGTCGTTGGCTGGATCCACGCGCCGGAGGCGCCGGAGCGCAACTTTGAACTGACCGTTTACCGCGATGGCAAGCTGGTGGAAACCGCCGCCTGCGACCGCGAACGCACCGATGTGCAGGCGCATTTTCCAAATTGCAAAACGCCCGGCTTCGACATCTCGCTCGACCCAGTGAATACGCCGGCCGATGTGCCGGTGACGATGACCATCCGCCTCGCCGATGGCACACGGGACCTGTTTGATGGGCCGTATCTGTTGGCCAGGCGGCCTGCCGCTGTGGCTGCGATCTACAAAGCCGCGCAGCTGGCAAATGCGGACCTACCGGGCCTGGATGCCGGCGCGCGCGCTGTGCTGGCCGAGGCGTTGCGAAACTACCTCGAAAAAGTGCGCGCAAGCGAGGGCGTGACCCTGAGCAAACAGCCGAGCTTCGTGCCCGAAGCCGCGCTGCCTATGCGTATGGCGATCATCATGCCGATCTATCGCGGGGTGGACGTAACAAGGGCCTGCATCGAGTCCGTGCTGGCGCACCGCAACCCGGAGACAGACCAGCTTATCCTCATCAACGACCGCTCGCCGGATGCTCAGATGGCCGACATGCTGGCTGCCTATGACGCCGCGCCTAACGTAATCCTGCTTGAGAATGCTGATAATCTGGGCTTCGTCGGCACCGTCAACCGCGGCCTGGCAATGTGCAGCGGCACCGACGTGCTGCTGCTGAATTCCGACACGGTGCTGCACGCGGGCGGGCTGGATGAGATGGTCCGCGTGGCCAACTCACGGCCAGAGATCGGCACGGTGACTGCAATGTCCAGCAACGCCACCATCTTCTCCTACCCCAGCGCCGAGCTGCGCGATGCCGCGCTGCCGGATATCAGCTGGCCGACATTGGCCGCACTGGCACTCACCGAAAACGCCGGCACCTGCGAGGATGTACCGACGGGCCACGGCTTCTGCATGCTCATCAAACGCGAGGTGATCAAGCGCGTCGGCTTGCTCGACGAGGCATTCGGGCGCGGCTACGGCGAGGAGAACGATTTCTGCGCCCGCGCCGCGGCACTTGGCTACCGCAATGTGGCGGCGGGCGGTGTGCTGGTGGAGCATAAGGAGAGCATCTCCTTTGGCAATGAGCGGGCGAGCCTGCTGGCACAGAACCAGCCGCGGCTGAACGCGCTCTACCCGGAATACACGCCGCTGATCATGGCATTCGAAAAGCGGGATGGCCTGCGCCGGCTACGCTGGGCGCTTGATCGCGTGCGGCTGGCACGCGCCCGGGAGGCCGGCACGCGCTTCGTGCTGGTGATCTCCAATGCGCTGGAAGGCGGAACGCCGAAGGCGATCAAGGATATCGAGGACAAGGTGGGCTATGGCGGGGCTACCAGGTTGTCGCTGAGCCTGACTGAAGACGGGCTGATCGAGCTGAGCTGCAAGGCGCCGCTGCTCTGTGCGCATTTCAACGCGTCCGAGGTAGAGCAACTGTTCAACGTGATGGACGGCGCGGCGCCCGGACTGGTGCTGGCGCACCAGATGCTCGGCTTTCCGGCCCCGGTGTTAACCGCCCTCTGCGGCTGGCTGGAGGGCCGCCGCAGCCTGTATTGGGCCCATGATTTCTATTCCTTCTGTCCGCGCGTGACGATGATTGACGCGATCGGCCGATTCTGCGGCGGGGCGGATGCCGACACCTGCGGACGCTGCTTGGAGATGGGCAAGGCGCATGAGACCTCGGTGCTGGACGACCTCACCCCCGCCGAGCACCGCGCGCTATTCGCCGGGCTGCTGGAGCGCTTCACGCATGTGGTAGCACCCTCCGCCAATGCGGCCGGGTATCTTGCCAAGATGTTTCCGCGGCTCAATATCACCGTGGCACCGCACCCTGAAACCACCCAGGATGTGG
>JAKBCD010000344.1 GCA_021808205.1 Pseudomonadota bacterium
CATCCAGCGCGGTCAAATCCTTCATCACCGCCGCCAGGGTCGCGTCTCCCCCGGCATCATCAATCAGCAGCAGCTCCCAATTTTCATGGGTCTGCGCCCGCACGCTGTCCACGGCGGCCAGAAAATCTCCCACGCCGGGCCGGTAAACCGGGCAGACCACCGAAACCTTGGTACCCGCCACATCCGCAGCCCCATAACGCGCCCTGGCCCGAGGCAGAGCCAGCGGGCGGGCCTCCAGGGCCCAGCGCGGATAATCCGCCAGCAAAAACCGCTCCCGTGGAATCGCCGCCTTCAGCTCTTTCTTTAAATGATACGCGAAGCTGAACAGCTCATCGGTCCGCTTAATCAGCGCTTCGATCTTTTCACGCGCCGAATCCCCTGGGAAACTTATCTCCAACGGGCTGCCGCTCAGCTCCTCCCGCTCGGGCAAGGAAAAGAGTCTCAGCGTCACCTGCTCGCGGCGGCGCAGCTCCGGCGGCGGCGCAAAGGCAAACCCACAAGCTGCATCGCATCCCACCGCCGTAGCCACATCGCCGCGGAACTGGTCCGCCAGCAGCTCCGCCACCGGCTGGCCCTCGTGCGTCACCAATATTCGCACGCCGCCCAGTTTGGTGCCCGCCTTGTCGTCCACCCGCAGCGCCCAGCCCTGGATCAGCCCATCCACCATGCCATCCACCACGGCCATCAGCCGCACCGGCTTTTCCAGCACGAAGCTGTATTGCTCCACCGCACCGCCCGCGCGGGAGCTTATCGGCAGCGCCGTTCCGTCCAGCGCGGTAAACCGCAGCACGTGGCGCACCCCATCCCAATACCGCTCGGGTATCCGGTAGCTGAATCCAATCCGGCTATTCGCCAGATTCACCAGCCGGCTGTCATCGCGGTGCAGGTCACAGGTAACCACGCCCTCAATCATGGCGTCGATCACCACGCGCATTTGCAAACTTTCCGCCGGCTCGTCGAAATCCACCGCCCAGCCGCCAATCTCCGCCTCTCCGGTCCGGTCCAGGAAGCATAGCATCTTGTGCTCCGCCTGCGGCGCAGCCCTTTTCGCCCCGGCCTTGCGCACCATCTCAGCCCTTGCCCCAGAATTCTTCACGCTCTCGCCTCCAGTTGCCGCAACGCCCCGGGCAAAAGCCGCGCCAGCCGCTCCGCCCATTCCGCCTGTCCCGTCTCATCGGCAATCAAATCCTGCCGAATCTCAAGCTCCAGATACTCCAGCCCATTGCGTTCGGCATGAACCGGCACGCCATAATCGGTCTCGTCGCTTACCCGGTAGGGTGCATTTTCTGCCACCGCCAGCCCGCCGCCGGCCCGCAGCAAATCTGCCAGAATCTTCGAAAGCCTGGGGTTGCGGTTATATAAAACCGCCACATGCATTGGCCGCGCCGCGCCCAGATAAACCGGGGTGAAACTATGCATCGCCACGTAAACCGTGCGCGCCCGCGCCGCCACCAGCCGCCCGATCGTCCGGTGGTACGGCTCAAAAATCGCCTCCCGCCGCGCGGCCTTTGCCGCCTCGTCCAACCCCTGATTACCAGGAATGGCCGTCGCCTCGCTCACCTCTGGAAACGCGCTGGCCCAGCCGGGGTTGCGGTTACAATCGATCACCAGGCGTGAGTAGTTTTGCAAAATCGCGGTGGCGTCCAGCGCCGCGCTCAAGCGCCGCGTTACCTCCGCAATACCTATATCCCAGGCAATATGCCGGTCCATCTCGGCCTGGCTTACGCCCAAATCCCCCAGCCTGCGCGGAATTACCCGCCCCGCATGGTCCGCCGTCAGCAGAAACGGGCCTGGCCCCACCTCGCGGAGCACTTCATAAACCGGGGCCTCGCCATCCTCCAGCAACCCCATCTCAATGCTGCCAGTTCATCCGCCCGGGCCGCGCCCCGGCCGGGTGAAACTCAACCCACTCGCCATTGCCAACGGAAATCCCGGTCAACGCCAGAATAAATCCCCAGTGGCTCACCAGCAGCGTCGTGTGCTCGTCAGTACGCTGGCGCATCGCGGCCCTGAACGCATCTGCCCTTGCCACAACCTCTGCCTCGCTTTCTGTCTCCTCATGCCACCAGCGCTCCGGCAAATGCCCAAACTCATACTGCGGAAACCGCGCCGCCAGCAAAGCCGGAGCGGTACCTATGTCGCACGTAAACGCGGTACGCTCCCGCACCTCGTGCATCACCTCCACAGTTACGCCCGGCAAGGCCAGAAAAGGCTGCACCGTCTGCAGCGCCCGCACATAGGGGGAAACTATCACCCTGGTTATCCCGGCCCCCGCCAATTCCTCCACCGCCGCCCGCGCCTGCCCATGGCCCAACGCCGTCAGCTCCGGGTCCTCAATCCCCGGGTCCCGCCTTGTCTCGGTGAAATGCAGGTTGAAAAAGCTTTGCCCGTGGCGGAGCAGAAACATGAAACTTCCTTCAGCATGGCGCGGCTTGCCGGCCCGCCCATTGCACCATATGTCTGGCCGCGCGCCAACAGGCGCCTGGTCCAATTTCGCGGCCGCCTTGGCTTGCATCGTGGGGCGCGTTGCGCCAGTTTACACATGAACAGAGGATCCCCGTGGCCGGTAACGCACTCCAATCCCTCGGCGGCTTTCCCGTCGTCCTGGTCATTTTCGCGGGCATTGCGCTCCTTCTCGTGCTTCGCCTGCGCTCAGTCCTGGGCAAACGCGTCGGGTTTGAAAAACCGCCGTTCCAGCCCGGTGCGGCCCCGGGTTTCCAACCCGGCCCGGTCATTGATGGCCAGGCCCTGCCGGTCTCAGCCCCCGGCCGCTCCATCCCAAACCCGCATTCGGATGTCGGCCAGCGCCTGATGCAGATCGTCAACCGCGACCCGCAATTCGATCCGCCGCAATTCCTCACCCAGGCGGAAGCCGCCTTTCGCAGCATCGTCACCGCCTTCGCGAATAGCGACCGCGCCACCCTGCAGTCTCTGCTCACCCCGCATGTGTATGAAACCTTCAATGCCGCCATCGCCGCCCGTGGCGAAACCGGCGGCCACCAGCGTACGGAAATCAAATCCATTCTTTCCGCCGGCATCGAAGACGCGCAAATCTCCGGCAGCCTCGCCGCCGTCGTCGTCCGCTTCGTCTCTGCCCAGTCCACCCAGCAGCTGGATGCGGCTGGCAACCCCGCCCCCGGCAGCGTCGAACAGGCCGACATTTGCGATATCTGGACCTTCGAGCACGACCTGCGCGGCCAGGA
>JAKBCD010000345.1 GCA_021808205.1 Pseudomonadota bacterium
GAGAATCGTCACGCCATTCGGGGTGGTGGTCACCTCACCCGGCACCGTGTCGGCGCAATTGCCGCCAGCCTCGGCCGCCAGGTCCACGATGATGGAGCCAGGCTTCATGCCCGCCACCATCTCGGAGGTCACGATCACCGGCGCCTTGCGGCCCTGCACCAGGGCGGTGCAGATCACGATATCGTTCTTGGCAACCGTGCTGGTCATCAGCGCGGCCTGCTTGGCACGGAACTCGTCGGACATCTGCCCGGCATAGGGTCCGGTCTGCTTGGCGCTCTCTTCATCGTCAACGCCGACATAGGTAGCGCCGAGCGAACGAATTTCTTCCTTCGCTGCGGGGCGCACATCGGTGCCCGACACAATGCCGCCAAGGCGGCGCGCCGTGGCAATGGCCTGCAAACCGGCCACACCGGCGCCAACCACGAAAACGCGGGCGGGCGGCACCGTGCCAGCGGCGGTCATCAACAGCGGAAAACCGCGCGGGAAGGCCGTCGCCGCCTCGATCACGGCGCGATAGCCCGCCAGATTCGCCTGGGAGGACAGCACGTCCATGCTTTGCGCACGGGTGGTGCGCGGCAGCAGTTCCAGCCCCACGGCATCGATCTTGGCGGCGGCAAGAGCCGGGGCCAATGTGGGGTCAGATGCAGCGCCCAGCGTGGCGACGACAAGCGTACCCGGCGCCAGCAGCGCGCGCACAGCTTCATCCGGCGCGTTCACCGCGAACAGAATCCCCGCACCGTTGGCCGCTGCCGCGGCATCAGCCGCAATTTCAGCGCCAGCCGCGGCAAAGTCATTGTCAGATATCGCGGATTGAACGCCCGCTCCCGCCTCAATGGCGACCGTCAGCCCCAGCCCGATCAATTTCTTCACCGTATCAGGGGTTGCCGCAACACGGGCTTCACCCGCACGGCGCTCCTTCAAAACCGCTAGACGCATTTACCTGTCCTCAAGTCCCTTTAAGTTTTGCGGCACCTTGGGTTAACGCCCTTAATATTGCAAGCGCCTTCCCCGCCATAAACGGCGTAAACCCAACCGATTTAGTCGGATTTCACCGGCTCCGGGCTGGTGTGCTTCAGTCAGCTGGCCGGTTGGCACGGTCTCGCGGGTTCCGCAAGCTCCCCCGCCGCACCGATTCGCACCGCCACATGCCCTTTCTCGGCTGAAAAACCTATATACTCATAGGTAAGCCCTGTCTCCCGGATGAACTCTTGAAAGGCCTTGTACTCATGGCCCCGCCACCCTGGATAATTGAAATATTCGTCAAAAACAATAACCGTGCCGGGAATGATTCGCCCGCGCAGGGCGGAGAAAACCGTCACGGTGCTGGCGTAAATGTCGCAATCCACATGAACAAAGGCGGCAACCTCCGCATGGGCGGCAAGAAACGGCGGCAGCGTCGCATCAAACCAACCCGGATGCAGCACTGCATTGGGCGGCACTTTTGGCAGCTTGCCTTTCTGCGTGAAGGCCCCGGCCTGCTCCTTGGTGCCGGCCCATGCCTCAGGCAGGCCGCCGAAACTGTCGAATCCATGCACCTGCCTGGGGGTCTGCGCCGCGAGGTTGCGTAAGCTGGCGCCCTTGGCAACACCAAACTCCAGCACCAGCCCTTCCCTGGGTGCGCGCGAAAGCGCAAAGCGCGCCAGCGCGTCACGGTCGGCCAGCACCATCGCTTCGCTCATGTGGGCGATGGCATAATCCACCGCCTCGCGCTTGGCGTGCAGCCGCAAATCCAGCCACAGATCATTGGCGTAGATAGAGTGAAGAAGCTTGCGATACGCCCGCGCAAAAAAGCCGGAACGGAAAAAGCCGCGTTGAAGAATTGCCATGCAGGCTGGTTTACTTGGCCACCGGCACCCCGGCAACCTGGAGCGCCTCGGCCTGCCGTGCGGCCATTGCCACCTCGCTGAACCCTTCCACCGTTTCCTGAAACAGCCGGCACCAGTTAAGCTCCGCCCCCAGCCGCATGAACACCGCCCCCAACCCGATGGCGGAGCGGTCCATCAGCACAAACTCCCGCGGCGGGCGCACACCGCCGGTGCGCTGCAACCCGGCATGCACCTTCTGCGCCACCTCGCGGCCGAACTCCGTGCCATGCCCCTCCTGGATCGGCCGCACTCGGTCCTCGATCAGTGGCTGGTAAAGGAATTTCGCCCATTCATTCAGCACATCCACCTGCTCGCCGGTGATGCCCTTGAAACCCCAAATGTCGTAGGCATGGCGGGCGCGGGCTTCGTCACCATCCCGCACGGCGCCATAAAGCTCCAGCACGCCGCCGACGAATTTCGGCGCGAACACCCGGATGCAGCCATAGTCCAGCAGGTTCAGCCCGCCTGCCTCGCTCACCTGGTAATTGCCCAGATGCGGGTCGCCATGGATCACCCCGTAGCGATAAAACGGAATATACCAGGCGCGGAACAAGGCCGTGGCCAGCGCGTTGCGCGCTTCCTGACTGGGGCCGGATTCCATCCAGCTACGAAACCCCTGCCCCTTCAGCCAGCTCATCGTCAGCATCCGGGTGGTGGTGTAGCCTTTCACCGGCTCCGGCACGTTGATATCCGGCACATCCGCAAGCATCAAGCGGTAAAGCCGCATCTGCGCCGCCTCGCGCTGGTAATCCAATTCCTCGCGGAAACGCTCGCTCAGCTCAACATAGATGTCGTCCTGGATAATCGCGTTATCCATGCGCTTATAAACCGCCATGGCCAGCTTCACCTGGCGCAGATCGGCCTCGATCACGCTCGGCATGTCCGGATATTGCAGCTTCACCGCCACATCCTGCCCATCCGGCAGCACGGCGCGGTGCACTTGCCCCAGACTAGCGGCGGCCACCGCCTCGCGGGAGAAGCTCTTGAACTTGCTCTCCCAATCCGGCCCCAGCTCGCCCGCCATGCGGCGGCGTACGAAGGGCCAGCCCATCGGCGGCGCGTTGGACTGCAATTCCGCCAGTTGCTTGGCGTATTCCGGCGGCAGCGCGTCCGGCACGGTGGAGAGAAACTGCGCCACCTTCATCATCGGCCCCTTCAGGCCGCCGAGCAGGGATTTCAGATCCTCCGCATGGCGCGCCTGATCGGTCTTGATTCCGAACACCCGCTCGCCCGCGATGCGCGCGGCAATTCCGCCCACAGCGCCCGAAGTGCGGGCCATTCGCCGCATTTCGCCGAACAAACTCCCGCCGTCGCGATCGCTCATGCCTT
>JAKBCD010000346.1 GCA_021808205.1 Pseudomonadota bacterium
GGCTGCTCGGCGGCTCGTTCAATCCGGCGCATGAAGGGCATTTGCATGTGGCGCGGCAGGCCGTCCGGCACCTGGGGCTGGACCAGCTCTGGCTGATGGTCTCGCCCGGCAACCCGCTAAAGCCCGCCGCGGGCATGGGCACACCGGCCGAACGCCTGGCCAGCGCCCGGCGGATTGCGGATGGGCGCAGGATCATCGCCACCGATATCGAGTCGCGGCTTGGCACGCGCTACACGCGCGACACCCTGCGCGCGCTTAAACGCCGTTTCCCTTGCGTGGATTTCGTCTGGCTGATGGGGGCGGACAATCTCATCCAGCTGCCGCGCTGGGGGCGCTGGCTTGAAATTATGCGCGCCATGCCGATGCTGGTGGTGCCCCGCCCTGGGGCAACACGCCAGGCCCTGGCAGGGCAGGCGGCAAAATGCCACCAGAAATATCGCCTTCCGGCGCGGGCTGGGCTATGTCTGCCCACGAGACCGGCGCCAGCCTGGATTCTTCTGCCTGTGCGGGAGAATGCGGCTTCAGCCACCGAATTGCGCCGCAGGATTTTAGAAGGAACAAGGCCATAACGCGCACGCCCACCCGCACCCCGGCCAGCCGGGGCGCCAAGCCCGCCGCCCCGCGCAAACGCGCCACCAAACCGGCAACGGAAACCGTTGCCGCCATGCCCGGCACGCCGCGCAAAAAAGCCGCCATCGCCGGGCCGAAGAAACGCGCCGCGCCCAAGCCGCCGCCGGAATTTCTGGACCGGATGCAGGCGGTGATCGTCTCCACCCTGGAGGACGATAAGGCTGAGGATATCGTGACGCTCGACCTTGCCGGGCGCGCCAGCTTCGCGGACCGCATGATCATCGCCACCGGCCTCGCTGACCGGCAGATCGCCGCGATGGCGACACATCTGCACGAGAAGCTGCACGAGGCAGGATTCCGCAAGCCGCTCACCGAGGGCGCCACCGGCACCGACTGGGTGCTGATCGACGCGGGTGACATCATCGTGCATCTGTTCAAGCCGGAGGCGCGCACGCTCTACGGGCTTGAGAAAATGTGGAGCGCCGAGCTGGACGAGGCGGAAGGCGGGGCTTGAGGCTGCTTGCCATTGGCAAGGCGCCGGCCAAGGCGCCCGAGATGGAGCTGTTCAGCCGCTATGCCAGGCGCATCCGCCCGGCCCTGGCGCTGCTGGAGTTCACGGATGGCCAGGGCAGCGCGGTGGAGATAAAGCGCCGCGAGGGCGAGGCGATTCTGGCGGCGCTGAAGCCGGATGAATTTCTCGTCGCGCTGGATATGGACGGTGCCGCACCGGATTCGCCGGGGCTGGCCAAACTGCTGGCCGGATGGCTGGAGCGCAGCCGCAAGCTGGCCTTCGTGATCGGCGGGGCGGAAGGGCTGGACGCGCCGGTGCTGGCCCGCGCGGGGGCCAAACTCTCGCTGGGCACGCTCACCTGGCCGCATATGCTGGTGCGCCCCATGCTGGCGGAGCAAATCTACCGGGCGCAATCCATTCTGGCCGGGCACCCCTACCACCGGGCAGGGCGGCCTTGACGTGCCAGCCATGGCCAAAGCCTTCCGCTACGCTTAAAAACCCCGGCAGTCAGGCTACTCTCTAAGGACCAAGATGCCCAAGAAACCCGTGATGCTGGTGATTCTCGACGGTTTCGGCTGGCGTGAGCAGACCCAGGACAACGCCGTGGCATTGGCGCGCAAGCCGAATTTCGACAGGCTGTGGGCAACGTGCCCGCATGCGTTTCTGCGCACTTCGGGCCGCGTGGTGGGCCTGCCCGCGGGGCAAATGGGCAATTCCGAGGTCGGGCATCTGAATATCGGCGCGGGGCGGGTGGTGATTCAGGATTTGCCGCGAATCGACGCCGCCATCGCGGATGGATCGCTGGCCAGAAACGAGACGGTGCTGGGTTTCATCGCGGCGCTGCGGGCAACCGGCGGCACCGCGCATCTCCTGGGCCTGGTTTCCCCCGGCGGCGTGCATTCCCACCAGGACAACGCGGTGGCTCTGGCGAAAATTCTGCACGAGGCGGGAATACCCGTGGCCGTTCATGGCTGGATGGACGGGCGTGACACCCCGCCCCAGGCCGGGCTGGGCTATCTGCACACCTACCTGGCCGACCTGGGCGATACTGCCAAACTCAGCACGCTGGTGGGGCGCTTTTATTCCCTGGACCGGGACCAGCGCTGGGAACGCGTGCAACAAGCCTACGAGCTGCTGGTGGATGGCAAAGGCACGCCGTTTGCCACCGCCACCGCGGCGATTGAGGCCAGCTACGCGGCCGGCGTGACGGATGAGTTCATCACCCCCGCCGTGATCGGCGATTATGCCGGGATGAAAGACGGGGATGGCGTGATCTGCGCCAATTTCCGGGCCGACCGTGTGCGCGAGATTTTCACCGCCCTGCTGGACCCGGGGTTCGACGGCTTTCCGGCACGCCAGCCAAAACTCGCCGGCGCCGTGGGCATGACCGCCTATTCCGACGCCCTGGCCCCCTACATGCGCGCCGTGCTGCCCCGGCTGCATTTGCAGGATCTGCTGGGCGCGGTGGTCTCCGCCCGGGGGTTGCGCCAGCTGCGCATGGCCGAGACGGAAAAATACCCGCACGTGACCTATTTTTTCAACGGCGGCGAGGAAACGCCCTTCCCGGGGGAAGACCGGATCATGGTGGCATCCCCCAAGGTTGCCACCTATGATCTGCAGCCGGAAATGTCCGCCCCGGAGCTGACGGAAAAGGCGGTGGAGGCGATTGGCACCGGCGAATATGACATGATCATCCTGAACTTCGCCAATCCGGACATGGTGGGCCACACCGGTTCTCTGCCCGCCGCGATTACAGCAGTGGAAACGGTGGATGCGGGACTGGGGAAAATATGGGAGGCCGTGCAAGCCCAGGGGGGCGCCATTCTCGTAACCGCCGACCATGGCAATTGCGAGGTGATGAAGGACCCGCAAACAGGCGGACCCCATACCGCCCACACCACCAACCCGGTGCCGGTGCTCATAGCGGGCGGCCCGGAGGGCATAACGCTGCACGACGGCGTGCTGGCGGACCTGGCGCCGACGATGCTGAAGCTGATGAACCAGCCCCAACCCGCCGCGATGACCGGCAAGCCCTTGTTTGACTGAGTGAATACGCGGCGCCTGCACCGGGCGGCCCTTGCCGCTTTATGGCTGGGCGTGGTGGGCAGCC
>JAKBCD010000347.1 GCA_021808205.1 Pseudomonadota bacterium
CTTGAGGAGGTGCGGCGCACACGCGGGCTGCATCGTGGTGCCCGCAAGAAAGTGCCCTACCCGGTGGTGGCGCTGGTTGGTTATACCAATGCCGGCAAATCCACCCTGTTTAACGCGCTTACCGGTGCCACCGTGGTAGCCGAAGACCAGCTTTTTGCGACGCTGGACCCGACCATGCGCGGGCTGACCCTGCCCTCGGGCCGCAATATCATCCTGTCGGACACTGTGGGGTTTATCTCCGAATTGCCGACCGAGCTGGTGGCCGCTTTCCGCGCCACGTTGGAGGAGGTGGCGGAGGCAAACCTGCTGCTGCATGTACGCGATGTTTCCCACCCCGATACCGAGGCGCAGGCCAAGGATGTGCGCAACGTGCTCAACCGCATGGCCAAGGATGGCGCGGTCGATGAGGATTGGCCCGCCCGCACGCTGGAGGTGCTGAACAAGGCGGACGTGCTGGGTGGCATTGCCCATGTGGTGCAGGGTGAGGGCATTGCCGTTTCCGCCCTCACGTCAGAGGGGCTGGAACGGCTGCTGGCCGAGGTCGACACGCGCCTTGCCGCCGCGCAGGAAGTGTTCGCGCTGGAGGTGCCGGTTGCCGATGGGGCGCGCATCGCCTGGCTCTACCGCCATGGCGAGGTGCTGGCCCGCGAGGATGGTGAGACGCATGTTCGTCTTGAAATACGGCTTTCGGCCACTGACAAAGCAAGATTTGAGGCGCTGTGAAAGAGAGCGAGATGCAATCTGTCATCGGCCTGCTGCGGCATGTGGCCCGGGCGGAGATTCTGACGCGGTTCAAGAAGCTGGCGCCTGAGGATGTGCGTACCAAGGCCGGGCCGCTGGATCCGGTGACCGTGGCCGACGAGGCGGCGGAAGCGGCCCTGAAGGCCGGGCTGAATGAACTGTTTCCCGGTGATGACGTGATTGGCGAGGAAGCGGTTTCCAATGGCACCGCACGCATTGAGCGGCTTTCCGAGCCCGGCCGCGTGTGGGTTCTGGACCCCATTGACGGCACCGCGAATTTCACCGCCGAGCTGCCGTTGTTTGGCGTGATGGCAGCGCTGGTGGAGGAAGACGAGGTGCTGGCCGGGTTTATTTACGATCCGTTCGGCGATGATTGCGCCATGGCGCTTAAGGGCCATGGCAGCTGGCTGGTAGCGGCGGATGGCACGCGCCGGCGGATGCGGGTGGCCGCCCCGGTGCCGGTGAGCCAGATGGTGGGTTCCATGTCGTGGCGGTTCATGCAGGAGCCTTTACGTACTCACGTGCTGCACCGGCTGAACAAATTGGCGGCGGTGACCGATTACCGCTGCGCTGCGCACCAATACCGCATGTTGGCCAGCGGCCATTGCCACGTGCAGATGTTCCGCAAGCTGCTGCCCTGGGACCATGCGGCGGGCGTGCTGCTGCACCGCGAGGCGGGTGGCTATGCAAGGCATTTCGATGGCTCGGACTATCTGCCTTCAGAGACTGGCGGCGGGCTGCTGCTGGCGCCGGACGAGGCAAGCTGGACCGCGCTGGCGGATGCGCTGTTGCGCTGAATGAAATTCAGGCCGCTGTCTTGGCGCGGCTTCTGCCCAGGCGGCGCACGATCCGGCGGCCCGGTACTTCCACAAAATGATGCAGGATGAGGGCGCAGCCGAGGATTGAGGCAGCCAGCCCGAAGGCGATGAGGATTTCGGCCAGCCAGTGCGGCATGTCGTGCGGCAGGGTGCTCCGGGCCCAGTAGAACAGCCCGATCCAGGGATTGTGAATTACATAAATGGCGTAAGAGAGCACGCCTGCCTGGAAAACCGGCCCCCAGGAGAAAAACCGCCCCAGCGCCCCCTGGTTGCAGGCCAGCGCCAAAACCAGGGGCGGAAAAGCCGCGCAGAGGGCAAGGTCTGGCCAGTGCAGCAACACGCCCGCCAGTAGGTAGGCGCAGACAAGCGGGCCGAACCACCCGGCCGCCACCCGCCGCGCCGGCGGCCAGAGGTAAACCCGGTAAGTCACCAGCCCCAGCATGAATCCGCCCAGGCAGCGCAGCATGGGCCCGGCTGTGCGGCCGTCATAAGCGTCCAGCGGACCGTTATGAATGATGCCGTCATGCTGTGTGAGATGTGTGACCAGCACCAGCAGCCCCACGGCAACCAGGCTGGCCAACCAGGCTTGCCATGGCTTGCCGTAAAGAATGGCCGCCACGATGAAGGGGAACAAAAAGTATGCCCCCCATTCCACGCTGATGGACCAGGTGGGATTGGTGATGGCGGTGGCGATGCCCCAGCTCTGGACCATGAGCGCATTGGCGAGCAGCGAGACCGCAGGGTGCGGCAGATCCACCGCGAACCAATAGTTTTTCACGTGCAAACTGCCATAAGCCAGCAGCGAGTAGCCCACGCGTAACGCCAGAAACACGATGTAGAGCGGGTAGAGCCGCGCCAGGCGCCGCAGCATGAAGGTGCCAAAGGCGGGAGCGGAAAATCCGTTCTGGAACAGCGTGCCATAGTTCAGCGCCATCACGAAGCCGCTGAGCACAAAGAATACGTCCACGGAAAGATAGCCGCGTGAGATGATCTGCCGCAGCCCCCAGGGGAAATCACTGAAGGGGTAGATATGATAGATGACCACCAGTACCGCCGCCACGCCGCGCAGGCCGGTGAGCGGGTTGATCTCATCCTTGCCGGTTGCAGTGATCCGGTCGTCACGGATGGTGCCTTGCGCGGCGGATGGAGAAAGGGGCATCAGGTCCATGCTCATGCGCTGCCAGAGCTTCGTGGCAATTTTGAGAAGCGGCTTATGGGCGAAGCCGGGCCAGCCGCACCGCCGTGTGGCCGTGGCTTACCTTGAGGCTTGGCATGATCATGATCAGGTTATCCTCTGGTGTGCGGATTTCTTCGTTTCCGTCGTAAGCGATGAGCGTGCCGGCATTGGCAATAACCTCGCCACCGCGAAATTCCCGCACGAATTCAAAGCGATTCGTCCGGGCGGTGATCAGCTTTACAACTTCGGCAAAACGGCCAGGCGGGGCGGTGCCAAGCCCCGCCATCATCCCGGCATTACGCAACACGGCATAGATGGTGGCGTGGCTTTGTTCCACGGCCGCCTGCTGCCAGTGCGGCCCGGCCTCCACCAGCAGGCAGGTGGCACCCTGGGGGGAGTTTTCAGTGAAGCGTCCGTAATCGATCAGCCTTTTGCC
>JAKBCD010000348.1 GCA_021808205.1 Pseudomonadota bacterium
AAGCTGAATGCCAAGCTTGAGAAAGAGGGGCGGCTGCAATGGCTGGCTGGGGAAATGGCCGTGCTTACCCGGCCCGATACCTACCGGGTGGACCCTGAGCGCGCGTATGAGCGGCTGAAAATCCGCTCCAATAACCGCCGCCAGCTTGGGCTGGCCAAGGCCATTGCGGCGTGGCGCGAGCGTGAGGCACAGCGCATCAACATCCCGCGCGGGCGGTTGTTGAAGGATGAGCAGATACCGGAAATCGCCTCCCTGGCGCCGGATGATGCGGAAGGCTTGGCCAAGGCGCGCGGCATTTCCGCAGGGTTTGCCAATGGCAAATCCGGCGCCTCGCTGCTGGCCGCGATTGCCGAGGCCAAGGCGCTGCCGGAAGCTGATCTGCCGAAACCTGAGCGCCAGCGCGAGGCACCGAAAGCCTCCCCGGCGCTCGTCTCGTTGTTGAAAGTGCTGCTGGCGGCGGCGGCGGAAAAGAATAATGTCGCGGCCCGGCTGGTGGCGAGCGGCGATGAGATCGAGGCCCTGGCGCTGGACGAAACCGCCCCCAACCCGGTGCTGGAAGGCTGGCGGCGGGAAATGTTCGGCGAGACGGCGCTGCGCCTGATCCGCGGGCAGATCGCGCTTTCCACCCAAGGCAAGCGGATCAAGATCATCGAGCTGTGACCAGGCTCGCCGCCTTCGACAAATTCTGTGCCGGGCTGCCGGGCAGCCATATGGTGGTGCAGTGGGGCGGCAGCCATGTACATAAGGTGGGTGCCAAGATGTTCGCGGTGGGCGGGGGCTTTCCGGGGGAGGATGCCTACGTGTTCAAGGCGACACCGCTGGCCTTTCAGATTCTACGCGAACAAGGACAGGCCACGCGCGCGCCGTATCTGCCGCGCGGCAACTGGTTGCGGGTGGAGGGCGATGCGATGAGCCGCAAGGAACTCTTCGTCCATATCGAGCAATCCTACCGCCTTATCGCCGCCAGCCTTACCAAAGCGCAGCGGGCGGAACTTGGGCTTGGCTGAATTGCGGCCAGCCCGGCCAGGCGAGGGGCAGGCTCTCTACGACATCACCAAAGCCGCCATAGAGGCCGGTGCCGCCGGGCATTACAGTGCCGCGCAGATTGCAAACTGGATGAATGGACGGGATGGCGCCTATTACGAGGCGCTGATCGCGGCGGGCGGTATTATTGTGGCGGCTGAGGGGGAAGTGGTGCTGGGTTATGTGGAGGCTGGGCCAGGCGAGATTACCCGGCTGTTCGTGCGCCCGGATGCAGCGGGGCTGGGGCTGGGGCGGCGCCTGCTGGAACGCGGCATTGCCATGGCCGGACAGGGTGAAATCCGGCTGAACGCTACCCTCAATGCCGCCGGATTTTACGAGCATTGCGATTTCCTCCCGCTTGGGCGGGAGATGTATTTCCATGATGGCAGCAGGGAGCCGGTGGAGATTGTGAAAATGATCCGCCGGGCGGTTTAGGAAAATTCCGCCAGCAACCAGTCCGCGAATACGCGGGCCGCGGGGCTGAGCCGCGCGAAATCCGGCGCCACCAGCCAATAGGCGCCGCAGGGGATGGAGGTTGCAAAAGGCTGCACCAGATCGCCCGTGCGCAGCATGTCCTCCACCAGCACATTATCGCCCAGCGCCACGCCATGCCCGCGCGCTGCGGCGTCCAACGCCAGGGAGGTGCCGGCGAAAAGCGGCCCGGGCTGGGGCGGCACGTCCGGCAGCCCCGCCGCCACAAACCATTGCTGCCAATAGAGGCGTTTTTCCTCGTGCAGCAGCGTGTGTTCCAGCAGACCCTCCGGGGTAAGCGCCGCCGCCCCCTGTTCCAGCAAAGCTGGCGCGAGCACTGGGGACATCGCCGCCTTTGTGAGCAATTTTGCCTGCATGCGCGGCCAGGAGCTGGCTTTGCCGCTCCAACGAATGCCGATTTCCGCCTCGCCGCCGCGAAACTCAACCAGCTTGGCTTCGGAGACGATCATCACCTCGATCTCTGGAAAGGTTTCACGGAAGCGGTTCAGCTTTGGTACCAGCCAGCAGGCGGCAAAGGATGGCTCGACGCTGATCTGCACCGGCTTGTCCGGTGGGGCGGCGCGGATTTCCTCAAGGATACGGGACATATTGTCGAAACTATCGGTCAGCAGGCCCAGCAGCGCCTGGCCACGCTCCGTCAGCGTTACCTGCCGGTGGCGGCGCAGGAAAAGGTCGTGCCCTAGCATTTCCTCAAGCTCCCGCACCTGCCGGGAAATCGCGGCCTGGGAGACAAACAGCTCCGCAGCCGCCAGGGTAAAACTCTGGTGGCGGCCGGCGGCCTCGAAACTGCGTAAGGCGGTGAGGGGCAGGCGTCCGCGCTTCATCACATAACCTCAAGTCATCTGACGCGGACGATATACTCGTTTGAGGCGCGTGCCTATCCGGCGCTACTTACGCCCCGTTGAACAGGCATTGAACAGGAGATTTTAAAATGTCGAGGGCGTTGGGCAGTGTGCTGCTGAGGATGTTCGGCGGTCATGGCAGCTCAAAAGAGCAAGATCTGCGTGAGCGGCCCCAACAGGAAGAGATGCGGGGGAAGAAGAAACCCGCCCAGGCTGCGCGCAGGGCCAAACCTAAACCCTTGGCGCAGCGCCTGATCAGGCGCCCGGTACAATCTCTCCATCCCAAAGTGCCGGGATTTCCTGGCGCTTTGTAATCAACTCGAACCCACCCTGGTCCACCAGCACGGCGGCGGGGCGGGGGCGGGCGTTATAGGCGCTGCTCATCACCGCTCCGTACGCCCCGGCATCCAGCAGCGCCATGCGCGCGCCGGGTTTCAGGTCGGGCAAGGCGCGGTCCTTGGCGAAGATATCGGCACTTTCGCAAATCGGCCCGACGACATCGGCGGGTGAGGTTGCGGTGTGGAAGGCGCTGGCATCCACCGGCAGAATGCCATGCCAGGCTTCATACATGGCCGGGCGCATCAGCTCGTTCATTGCCGCGTCCAGCACCAGGAAGCGCTTGCCAGCCTGTTTGCGTAAAATCACCGAGGCCAGAAGAATCCCCGCCGGGCCGGTGAGGTAGCGCCCTGGCTCCATCATCAGCTTAACACCCAGCCCATGCGTGACTTGCCGCACCATGGCGGCGAAGGCGGAGGGGGAAAGCCCCGGCTCGTCATGATAGCCGATGCCCAAGCCGCCGCCGATATC
>JAKBCD010000349.1 GCA_021808205.1 Pseudomonadota bacterium
TCGTTATCCACCGGGCCTGGCGCATCTGGCGGCGGCAGATGGCGCAAGACCTGGTTGTGCATGAAAACCGACTGGAAAGTGAAATGCAGGTCACCTTCCTGCATCACTAGCGCGCGATGGGCGGGATCGCGTTCGATCTGGTCGATCATGAAGCCGATCTCACCGGCCACGCCGCCGGCGAGGCGGCGGGAGAGTTCATCGAGATGGGTGCCGTAGAAAATCTCCAGCGCCACGCCCTGCAGCACCACCATCGGGATGAGTACGATCAGCAGGGAACGCCCGAACAGCCCGCGCGGCAGCAGCTTGCGCAAAAGCCGCTCCGCTTGCAGAGGGCCGAGACGGATTTTCATGCCCCCGGCTTCAGCACATAGCCCTTGCCGCGCACGGTTTGCAGAAAGCGCGGCTCGCGCGGGTCTGGCTCAATTTTGCGGCGCAGGCGCGTTACCTGCACGTCGATGGCGCGCTCGTTCACGTCGTCCAGCCCCAAAGCGGCGGCCAGCGCCTCGCGGGAGAAAATTTCATGCGGCCGGGCGGCTAGCGTGGTGAGCAAGGAAAGCTCCGCTCCGGTGAGGCGTGTGCGGGCGTTGGAGCTGATCAGCTCGCCGCGCTCGGCATCGAAGCTGGCTGCGCCCAGCGGCAGCGGGCCGGCTGACGCGGCCGGGGGTTGGGCGCGGCGCAGCATGGCGCGCAGCCGGGCTACCAGCACGCGCGGGTCGAACGGTTTGCCGAGATAATCATCCGCCCCGGCCTGGAACCCGGCCAGAATATCCTCTGGTGTATCCCGCGCGGTAAGTAGCAGGATGGGCATGAGCGGTGCCCGCTCCGCCCGCAGGCTGTTGGTAAGATCAAGCCCGGTTTCGCCGGGCATCATCACATCCAGCACCATCAGGTCGAATTCCATGGCGCGCAGCCTCTCGCGCGCTTCCGCGGCGCAGGCGGCGCAAGTGACGCGAAAGCCGTTCTCGGCGAGGTAGCGCCCGGCAAGTGCTGCCAGCCGGGTATCGTCATCGACCAGCAGGACATGCGGTGCATCCTCGGTCAAGGCGACCTGGGTCATCGGCGGAAAATCAGGCGCTGCGCGGCGGCTTTGGCAGGCGCGGCGGCTCCGAGGTTTCAAGATAGGCGCGCCCGCCAGGGCCGATTAGCCCGCGCATGACGCGCTTGAAGCCCTCAACGGCGGGGCCGCCGGCTTCGCGATACGCCGTCAGCAGCCGCTCGCGCTGGGTTTCGAATAGCCGCCGCTCCAGCATGGCGCCCTTCTCGGTTAGGGTGAGCAGGCGCTGGCGGCGGTCTTTCGGCCCTGGCACCTGGGTGACGTAGCCATCGCGGATCAGTGGACCAAGCACACGGGTGAGGCTTTGCTTGGTGATGCCAAGGATGGACAGCAGCTCCCCCACGTTGAGGTTGGGCCTGCGGGCGATCCAGTGTAGGCAGCGATGATGCGCGCGGCCGAATTTCATCTCGGCGAGAATGGAGTCAGCCGGGCTGTTCAGGTCCCGCAGTGCAAAGAACAGCATATCCTGCGCGGCGCGCAGCTCATCCTCGCGCAGAAATAGCAGGCTGGCACCGGGTGCTGCGTGCATGGCGCTGGGCAGGGTTTCGCGTTTGCTGGCCTGGTAGGGTTGAGTCGGGGTGTTAGGCATGGCAATTTCAATAACTAAGGGTTGGCCGCAATGAAGTTTTAGAAACGGCTGACTTTTACGCAAGTTCTGACCGTCTAAAAAGACTACCTCAAACGGAGAATTTTGACCATGGCGCTCGTGCCCTTCGACGATCGTGACGGCTTCATCTGGTGGGATGGCAAGCTGATCCCCTGGCGTGAGGCAAAGCTGCACGTGCTCAGCCATGGCCTGCATTATGCCTCGGCCGTGTTCGAGGGGGAGCGTGCCTATGCTGGTAACATCTTCAAGCTGCGCCAGCATACCGAACGCCTGATCGCCTCCGGGCGCCTGCTGGGCTTTGAAATCCCCTTCTCCGCCGCACAGATCGACGCGGCTTGCATCGAGACCATGGCCGCGAACAACCTCACGGACGCCTATGTCCGCCCGCTGGCTTGGCGCGGGTCCGAGCAGCTTGGCGTCTCTGCCCAGCAGACTAAAATCCATCTGATGATTGCCTGCTGGACCTGGCCGGATTATTTCGGTCAGGACCGCATGAAGGGCATCCGCCTCAATATCTCCGACTGGCGCCGCCCGC
This sequence comes from Pseudomonadota bacterium, assembly GCA_021808205.1. Next base: position 2,197 of record JAKBCD010000349.1, read on the forward strand.
ACCCGCTCTCCGCCCCCACCGCATCCAAGGCGGCCGGACTGTACATGATAGGCACGCTCTCCAAGCACAAGGCCGAGGCCGAGGGCTACGAGGAATCGCTGATGTACACCTGGGACGGTTATGTGGCCGAGGGCACCAGCGCCAATATCTTCTTCGTGCAAGACAACAAGCTGCACACTCCGGCAACCGATTGCTTCCTGAACGGCATCACCCGCCAGACAGTGATCGCCCTTGCCAAGGCGCGGGGGATTGAGGTGATCGAACGAAATATCAGGCCGGAGGAGCTTGGCTCGTTCAGCGAATGCTTCCTCACCGGCACCGCCGCCGAGGTAACGCCGGTGCGCCAGATTGGCGCCGCCCTGCATTATACCCCCGGCACGCTCACCGAGACCCTGCTGAACGACTATACGGCGCTGGTGCGCATGTCCCCGGAAGAGGTTGAAAAACGCGCGGCCTGAACCGAAAGGTACCTCTGCCCTTGCGATATAAGCACGATATCGCAAGGGGTTAACAAAACGCCACGGGCTGGAAAGCTGTTTTTCCAGCTCATATCTGCCACCTATGCCCCATGGCAGAGAGCGGACGAAAACTGGTCCCTTTGGAGGGGCTGCGCGGCATCGCCGCTGCAATTGTGGTTCTCTATCATCTGGTGCTGGCCTTCACGCCCAAGGGTGTAGGGGTGGTGCCACATGGTTATGGCGCGCTGGGCATATTCACGCAGTTTGCCCTGGGCATGCTGAACGGCGGCGCGGCGGTGGCGGTGTTTTTTGTGCTGTCCGGCTTTATTCTCAGCCTGCCGTTCGGGCGAGACAGGCGCATCTCCCGCGTTGTTGTGGCGCTGCTGAAACGCTGGCCGCGCCTGGCCTGCCTCACCGTTATCGCCTGTTTGTTCGCCTTCGCACTCATTAGCTGGTCCGGCCCTGAATATAAGCAAGCCGCGCATGTCATCGGTGCGGGGTGGCTGGCA
>JAKBCD010000350.1 GCA_021808205.1 Pseudomonadota bacterium
GGCTGCCACCGGCCTTGGCGAAGCCGCGCGGCACCTGCTCACGGGCGCGCAGCGTTTGGGGTTTGGCGGCTACCCCGTAACGCTTGGAGTGGGCCGCGCACCGCTAGGGACTATTCCCGAAGAGGCCGCCTTGCTGCTGACGGTTAACGCGCCGAGCTTACCGCTGATGCTGGCCAGGGCAAAAAAGGCACTGATGCGCCGCCGCCTTATAGGCAGCTGGGCCTGGGAACTGCCGCTGGTGCCAGAAAGCTGGGCCGCGGGCGGACGCTATGTGCATGAGGTGTGGGCGCCCTCACCATTTGTAGCCCAGGCATTGGAGAGGATTTTGCCCGGGAGGGTGCGCATGGTGCCGTATCCGCTGGCGCTGTGCGACCTGCCGGCGGGAGATGCGGCGCACGGACTGGATCTGCCAGACCAGGTAACGGTTACGCTGATGGTGCTGTCTCTGGGCTCCAGTGCCACCAGGAAAAATCCGCTGGCGGGTATCGAGGCCTTCAGGCGCGCATTCGCAAACCGGGCGGACCAGCGATTGATTGTGAAGCTGCAGGGCGCGGCCGCCTATCCGCGTGAAGCCGCGCAAATTGAAGCGCTCGCGGGTTCCAATATTCAGGTTGTGGGCGGTGTTTGGCCAAAAGCCCGGATGGCAGCGCTGATGGCACGGGCGGATATGATTCTGAGCCTGCACCGGGCAGAAGGGTTTGGCCTGGTGCTGGCAGAAGCAATGCTGCGCGGAAAGCCCGTGGTTGCAACGGGATGGTCTGGAAATATGTCCTTCATGGACGAAACCAGCGCAGCACTCATAGGGTATCGGCTGGTGAATGTGGAGGATGAGAGCGGCATCTATGAGCCAATGCAAGGTGCGCGCTGGGCCGAGCCGGATGTAGCCCACGCGGCCGAGTGGCTACGCAGGCTGGGTGATGATGCGGACTTGCGGTTGGCCATGGGTGGCAGAGCCAGGGCATATGCTGGTGCGGCGCTGAACGGCGAGGCAATGCGGGACGCTTTGATGGCCAATGGCATTGTGCCTTGAAATGGAGACATTAGGATGAGTGCTGCGCGCATTGGCATCGGCGGGCCGGTTGGCTCGGGAAAAACCGCGCTGATTGAGGCGCTGATTCCGGTTTTGCAGCGCAAGGGCATCAATTTTGCCGTCATCACCAATGATCTTGTCACCGCCGAGGATGCCGAGCGCCTGCGCCGCTCGGGGCTTATCGACCCGGCGCGGGTGGGGGCGGTGGAGGCAGGGGCTTGCCCGCACACGGTTATCCGCGAGGACCCGACCCTGAACATGCTGGCCGGAGACCGGATGGAGGCCGCGATACCCGGGTTGGAGCTGATCATCTACGAATCCGGCGGGGATAATCTTGCCTCGACCTTTTCGCTCGACCTCGTGGATTGGTGGATTTTCGTGATCGACGTGGCGGGCGGGGACGATATTCCCCGCAAGCGAGGCCCAGGCGTGTTGCGCTGCGATCTGCTGGTGATCAACAAAACAGATCTCGCGCCCTATGTGGGCGTGAAGCTGGAGCCAATGCTGCAAGAGGCGCGTGAGGCCCGCGCCGGCAAGCCGCTCATCGCCACCAATGCACGCAACGGGGAAGGGGTGGAAGAGCTGGCGGAGGCAATCACCAGGGCGGTGCTGTTCACGCAGCCCGCGTGAATGCGGCACGAAGCGTTAGAATGGATACCAGGGAATTTGGCTCCCGAAGTAGGACTCGAACCTACGACCGAGCGATTAACAGTCGCTTGCTCTACCAGCTGAGCTATTCGGGACCGGTGGGGCGGCTCTATAACCAAACCAGATGGGGCTTGCAAGTGGACCCGCAGCCCTAATTTAAAAGCTTTAGCTTATTCGAGGTTGTGGTGCGGCGGCTCACACCGGCTGCATCTTGGCAGATGAATTTGGCCTCGCTATAGGGGGGCACCTGCGGGCGTGGTGGAACTGGTAGACGCGCCGGACTCAAAATCCGGTTCTGGTGACAGAGTGTCGGTTCGATTCCGACCGCCCGCACCAACATCTTTCAAGTTATTCCGAGACTTCGCCGGTAAATAAAATCTGCGCGTCAGACCGGGCGATGGCGATGACCGTGAGCCCGGCTTTTTCGGCCACGCGCAAGGCGAGCCCCGTAGGAGCAGAGATTGCCACGACCGTGCGAAACCCCGCGATAATGGATTTCTGCACCATCTCGTAAGAGCAGCGCGAGGTGAGAAGGCAAAAGCCTTCGGAAAAATTTCCGCCGGCCCGAAGCCCCGCACCGATCAGCTTATCCAGCGCGTTGTGGCGGCCAACATCTTCACGGATCAGCCTTATCGCGCCGTCGGCGCCGCACCAGGCGGCGCCATGCACCATGTGCACGGCTTTGTTAAGGGCCTGATGCTGAGCCAGCTCACCCAATGCGCGCCGGACGGATGCAAGGGACACAGGCGGGCCCGGCGGCAGCGCGGGTAGAGGGCGCAAGATCTGCCCGGCATCCTCCGTACCGCAGACGCCGCACCCCGTGCGCCCCACCACCATCCGGCGCGAAGCCTGCATCAGCCGGTGAAACGGCTCGGCGGGGATGCGTATTTCCGCGGCAACGAATCCTGGCTCCGCCGTCACCTCGATGGATTTGATGTCATCCACCCGGTCCACGATTCCCTCCGTGAGGGAGAAGCCCGTGCAAAAATCTTCAATGTCCCGCGCGGTTGCCATCATCACCGCGTATTGCATCGTATTGTAGCTAAGACTGATGGGGGTTTCTTCGGCCAGGGCGGTGTCCTTGGCCTGAAAAGGTTCCTGCCCGGCCATGCGGGAGGCGGACCAATTCAGGGTCGCGGGAAAGGAGGTATTGTCCATGAACGCAAACTAGGCGGGCTGGCGCGAAGTGCAAGACAGCCACGTTATTCGCGCTGGTCTGGTACGCAGCCGCAACGCTTGGGGAGATATAAAAGCGGAGGGCTTGGGACTATATAGGGTGAACAAGATCGTCAGGAGCGGAACATGATCCGGGTGCCGTTGGGTGTGGTGTTGGCCTGTGTGTTTGGTAACGCGGCGCTTGCGCAAACGGCGGCGGGCTCGGCGCAGATCACCGCCAATCCCAATAGTTCGGTTGTGCAGCCTGGTATTGCAAAGCCGCCAGCCGGTACAGCGGCGGCAAAACCGAGCAAGCAAGC
>JAKBCD010000351.1 GCA_021808205.1 Pseudomonadota bacterium
CCAGCCTCAGCATCATGGGGTGCTCCGCCAACCAGCTCAGCAGCCAGGGGCGCAGCACCGAGCGGCCAAGCCAGAACGCCGCGATGGCACCTATGGTAATCCCGGTGGCGCTGACCAGAAACCCGCCGACAAAGTCGAACACGGCCCCCGCGGCCATGCCGAGCAGCGCGCCAGGCACAACGCCAACCAGGGTAAGGGCCAGAATGACGGCGGCAAACAGCGCCATGCCCAGTCCGCCCCAGCTTTGTAGCGCGATAATGCTGTGAGCAAGCCACGCGGTGATGCGCGGTCCCTCATAGAGGCTGGCGGCTAGCGAACAGGACGCCGCCCCGGCCAGAAACAGCATTTTGCCCGTGCCCCTAGCCATCGGCATAAAGCGTGGCGCGGTGTAGCCCCCAACGCGCCAGCCTGTACGCCATTGCCGTACGCATCACGCCCAGCCCGTAAGTCACGGAACGGTGGAAATTGATCGAGGAGGCTTCGGCAAAATAGCGCGTGGGGCAGGAAATTTCCCCGATATCAGCCCCTTGCCATGCGGCCAGCGCCAACATCTGGTTGTCGAACACGAAATCGTCCGAGCAGCGCTCCAGGGGCAGACTGCGAAGCAGCGTGGCCGACCAGGCTCGGTAGCCGCTGTGATACTCCGAGAGCTTCAACCCCAGCAAAATGTTCTCAAGGAAGGTCAGCCCCCGGTTGGCGATATATTTATAGACCGGCATGCCGCCTTGCAGCGCGCCCTTGCCCAGAATCCGCGAGGCCAGCACGGCATTGTAATGGCCCGAGGCGATCATCGCCGCCATCGCTGCCACCAATCTGGGAGAATATTGGTAATCCGGGTGCAGCATCACCACGATATCCGCGCCCCGGGCGAGCGCTTCGGCGTAACAGGTTTTTTGGTTGCCGCCATAGCCGCGGTTTTTCTCGTGCACCAGCGTGACCAGCCCCAGCTCGCGCGAGAGGGTGGCGGTTTCGTCGCGGCTGGCATCATCGGTGAGGATAATCTCGTCGACAATGTCGCGTGGTATTTCCGCGATGGTGCGCTCCAGCGTTTTGGCAGCGTTATAGGCAGGCAGGATGACGATGATCTTGAGCCCGCCAAGCACGGGTTACGCTGCCTTGGTCAGCCGCTTGATGAAGGCCGAGAGATGATGCCGGCGCATCTCCGCTTTCGCTTTGGTGCTGGTGGTCATGTAATTCATCTGCACCACATAACGCTGGCCGATGAACTGCTTATGCCCATGCCATGTGTTGGGACCATTGGGGAATACCAGCAGTGTGCCTTCCACCGGCGGCACTTCCTTGACGAAGTTTTCCAGATTCTCTGCGTCCCGCAGCAGGCGCAGGCAGCCCTCGTGCCTTGCCCAGGCCTCGCCGGAGGCGGGGTTGAGGTAGAGCAGAATGGTGACGCGCTTGGCCGATGAGTCGGTATGGATCTGCCCATCCTGCGCGCCAGAATTGCCGCGCAGCGTGGTCATCAGCGGTGCGCCCTGCAAATCCAGCCCGAATTTTTCCGCCACGATGGCGCGGAACTGTTCGCCTTCCAACGCCGCGATGGCGGCTTTCGCCGCAGGGCCAAGTTTCAACGCACCGATGGGAAAACTGCCACGCCCCTTCATCGCCGGCAAATCCGCAACCACGGCGGGCAAACTGTCCGGCTTTATAAAACGCTCGAGCAGGATATGGGGGAAAGGCAGAGGCGAAACCGGGGCCGCGCTGAGCGCGCTGAAATCCGCAACATCCATGGGTTGTATCCGTTTCGGGTAAGGTCAGGGCGTCGGCAAAAACAGGTAAGCGTTTCGCCCCGGCCGTGCAAGGCGCCCTGCGGCCAGACGTCTTGCTGCGCCGCACCAACGGGAGCAATATCCGCTTCGAATGTCCAAGCCGATCAAAACCGAACCGGGAGTGATGACCGCCTACCGCGCCCGCGTGGCGGCCGGGTTGCTCACGTACGATGCTGCCCAGGCGTTGGCGGCTGAACAATTGCAAGCCCTTTGGGCCAAGCTGCGCGGCTACGACCCCCACCCTGTTCACGCCCCGGAGGGCTGGTTCGCGCGGATGCTTCGCAGCAAGCCGGTGGAAGAGGCGCAGGAGCACCCGCATGGGCTCTACATTGTGGGTGATGTCGGGCGCGGCAAATCCATGCTCATGGATTTGTTTTTCGAGGCCGCTGACGTGCCGCGCAAGCGGCGCATCCATTTTCATGATTTTATGCAGCAGGCGCATAAGCGGTTTCACAAGATAAAGCGCGAACACCCTGAGGTGACCGACCCCATTCCGCCGCTGGCGGACATCATCGCGGATGAGGCGGCACTGCTCTGCTTCGATGAGTTTCAGGTGCACGATATTGTGGACGCGATGATATTGGGGCGGTTGTTTGAGGCGCTGTTCACCCGCCAGGTGGTGGTGGTTGCCACCTCCAACACGCTGCCGGACGATTTATATGCGGGTAAGCCGGGGCATGATGCTCTCCAACCCTTCATAAACCTGTTGAAACAGAACCTGGATGTGCTGGTGCTGGAATCCGACCAGGACTACCGGCGCGGGCGCGAGCACGGGCTGAAAACCTGGGTGGTCCCCGCCGACAGCCGCGCCGAGGCGGCGATCGACCGTGTGTTCGAACATCTTGCGGAAGGCGAGCCGCCGCGCGCAGAGGCGCTGCCTATCCAGGGCCGCAGGCTCGTTGTGCCGCTTGCCGTGCACGGGGTGGCCCGGTTCAGTTTCAACGCGCTGTGCAAGGCGGCTCTGGGGCCGGGCGACTATCTCGCTATCGCCACCCACTACCATACCGTGCTGATCGACGGCATTCCCAGGCTCTCGCCCGATAATTTTGACGAGGCCAGGCGCTTCATAACGCTGATCGACGCGCTTTATGAGCATCGCTGCAAGCTCTATGCGTCAGCGGACGCCTATGCAGATGATCTGTATCGCTCCGGCGAGGGGGCGCAGATGTTTGAGCGCACCGCCTCCCGGCTCGAGGAGATGCAGAGCGAGACATATCTTGCGATGCCGCATCTGACTTAAATTGCAAGGAAGAGGGAGTTTTGGGCATTTTGTTCTTGCATAACGCGCGATGCTGCTTGCCGGGCTGGATGAATGAGAGTAGCACGCCCCGCAACGCCCCCCTTTGTAACCTTAAAGAA
>JAKBCD010000352.1 GCA_021808205.1 Pseudomonadota bacterium
GCGACTTGCATGTGTTAAGCATGCCGCCAGCGTTCGCTCTGAGCCAGGATCAAACTCTCAAGTTCATCCTACTCAGCGCCTTACCGGCACTAAATATTCCGAAAAGCCCTATTTAAACATGTCGTTCCCAAGCCTAAGCCTGAGATATTCGAAGCGTATCTGTACGTAATTTCAAAAGAAATACACCATCAACGCTTCCAAACGACAGAGATCTAAACAGAACAAATCCCGCTCCCTCAATCATCACCTAAGCCGCGTCACCGCAACCCAGAAGCACCAAACCCCAACCCCTAAAGGCCAAAATCCAGTACCAGAAACGCCACCAGCGTATCCCTTCCCAGCCTATGCAATTGTCAAAGATCTAAACCAAAAAACAAAACGGCGGTCAAAAAAACCGCCGCAAGGCCGTCTAGTCTAACCAATCAATCACCGCAAAGCAAGCCCGCAGAAATCATCAGTGGACGGGCTTCTAACGCCGACTGACCTCCACTGTCAACGCATCGTCATCATCATGTCTTACGGCTAAAACCAAGAGAAATCCTTACTTCACGCACACCAACCCCCAGAAACTTTTGATTTTTCTTGCGTTGCAAAACGGCTATGCGTTTAACGCATGGCTTGAAGATATTCCTCCACCTCGAAAATCCGAGCGAAACCCGCGCCCAAGGTCGCGCATACCGCCTTGATGATGTCCGCCTGCTCGTAATCTTCTGACAGGTCCGGCGCCCCGGTCGCATCGGCGATAAAGTCGACAAAGTAATCCTTGTCATGCCCCGCGCGGGCCGTGGTTTCGCAGCAGAAATTCGTCATGTACCCGCAAATCGCCACGGTCTTCACGCCCAGGCTGCGTAAAATCGCCTCCAGCTCCGTGCCCTCAAAGCAGGAATAGCGGTGCTTAGTCATGTGCAGCCCGCCCGGTACAATTTTCAGCCCCGGCACATATTCCGCCTCCACCGAGCCTTCCACAAACCCAACAGGCTCCGCCGCGCCAGAGAAATCAAACATCCTCCCGGCATCGCGCCCATCAGCACGATGCACATGGCGCACATAAATCACCGGCTTCCCCGCCGCCTCAAAGCCCTCAACCAACCGGTTGATCCGCCCCAGCGACTCCTCGAATTCCAGGACGCAAAGCGGCGATTCAGGCAGCGCATAGACATTCTGCACGTCAATCACGAGCAGCGCGGTATCGGTCATAAAAAACTCCCCAGGTTCATCGCCCGGGGAGCCTAAGCCTTACGCCGCCTCGGCCAGATGACCGCCGATCACTAGCCCCTGCTCTGAGCCAGAAACCTTCACGGCATCCCCGTCTTTCACGGCTCCTTCCAGGATCAGCCCGGCCAGCGGATTCTGCAGATTGCGCTGAATCACCCGCTTCAGCGGCCTTGCCCCATAAACCGGATCGTACCCGGCCTCAGCCAGCCAATCCCTGGCGGACTGGTCCAGATCCAGCCTGATATTCCGGTCAACCAGCAGCTTCTCCAACCCGCGCAGCTGAATGGTGACGATGGTACCCATATCCGCACGCTGCAACCGGCGGAACAGCACAATCTCATCCAGCCGGTTCAGGAACTCCGGCCGGAAATGCTCGCGCACCCTGGCCATCACGCCAGCCTCGGCCATCCGCACATCCTCGCCTTCCGCCTGCGCCGCTAGAATGTCGGACCCAAGATTAGAGGTCAGCACGATAATGGTGTTCTTGAAATCCACCGTGCGGCCCTGGCCATCGGTCAGTCGGCCATCGTCGAGCACCTGAAGCAGCACATTGAACACATCCTCATGCGCCTTCTCCACCTCGTCGAACAGCACAACCTGATACGGCCGGCGCCGCACCGCTTCGGTCAGCACGCCACCCTCATCATAGCCCACATAGCCCGGAGGTGCGCCAATCAGCCGGGAAACCGCGTGCTTCTCCATGAACTCGCTCATGTCGATCCGCACCATTGCCCGCTCATCGTCGAACAGAAACTCCGCCAGCGCCTTGGTCAGCTCGGTCTTGCCCACACCCGTCGGCCCCAGGAACAGAAAGCTGCCAATCGGCCGGTTCGGGTCCTGCAACCCGGCGCGCGCACGGCGCACGGCGTTGGAGACCGCCACAAGGGCTGCCTCCTGTCCCACCACACGGTGGCGCAGATTATCTTCCATGTGCAGCAGCTTGGCGCGCTCGCCCTCCAGCATTTTCTCCATTGGCACACCGGTCCAACGGGAAACGACAGCGGCAATCCCTTCCTCCGTTACCGCCTCGTTCACCATATTGCCGTCCTGCTGCGCGCTCAGCTGTTTCTCCAGTTCCGGAATCCGGCCATAAAGCAGCTCCGAAGCTTTCGCGAGGTCGCCCTTGCGCTGCGCCAGCTCCACCTCGTTGCGGGCCTGGTCCAGTTGCTCCTTCACCTTCTGCACGTCGGCAAGCTGCACCTTCTCCGCCTGCCATTTCGCTGTCATCTCGGAAGAACGCTCCTCCAGCTCGCCCAGCTCAAACTCCAGCTTCTCCAACCGGTCCCGGCTGGCCGCATCGGTCTCCTTGCGCAACGCCTCACGCTCAATCTTCAACTGCATCAACCGCCGGTCCAGCTCATCCAGCGCTTCCGGCTTGCTATCCACCTGCATCCTCAGGCGAGACGACGCCTCATCCATCAGATCGATCGCCTTATCCGGCAAAAACCGGTCAGTGATATAGCGGTTGGAAAGTGTCGCCGCCGCCACCAGGGCGCTGTCGGTTATCCGCACGCCATGGTGCAGCTCATATTTCTCCTTAATCCCGCGCAAGATGGAGATGGTGTCCTCAACACTCGGCTCATCCACGAACACAGGCTGGAAGCGCCGCGCCAGCGCAGCATCCTTCTCCACATATTTGCGGTACTCATCCAGCGTTGTGGCCCCCACGCAATGCAGTGCGCCCCGGGCCAGCTCCGGCTTCAGCAAATTGGAGGCATCCATCGCCCCATCCGCCTTGCCCGCCCCCACCAGCGTATGCATCTCGTCGATGAACAGGATAATCTCGCCCTCGGCGGATTCAATCTCCTTCAGCACCGCCTTCAGCCGTTCCTCGAACTCGCCCCGATATTTCGCCCCCGCCACCAGCGCACCCATGTCCAACGCCAGCACGCGTTTGTTGCGCAAGCTCTCCGGCACATCGCCA
>JAKBCD010000353.1 GCA_021808205.1 Pseudomonadota bacterium
CTGCTTCCACCCATGCGCCGCCACGCCCGGTTGGCAGATGCACAATCTCGTGTGGCAGCCCATGCACCGGCACAATCGCACCAGGTTTCAGCGCCAGGGTCTGGGGCAGGGCTTCCAGCCGCTCGTTCACCCAGTCCTCATGCGCGTGCAGCAATGCCAGCCCCGCCCGGCGGGAGGCCCGCGCAGGCAGCGTGATGACCACGCCTTGTGCAGGGTCCACCCGTAATGAAACACGCCGAGCCCGCGCTGAACGTTTAAAAGCCACGGCAACCAATGCGCCCCGCACGGGCACCATTTCGGTCGTCAGCGGCTCTGTTTTCATGTCCTCCGCCCAGGCATTTTGCCTGGCCAGTCCGTCACATGGTGCTCCAGCGGGCCTGCATGGCGCTCGTCTATGCAGCGCCCCGCCACCGAGGCCCCGGAATCCACCACGCTCTGCGGCGTGCCGCTGCGCAAGGGGTGCCAGGCAGGCAGCTCCTTGCCTTCATGCACCAGCCTGTAGGCACAGCTCGGCGGCAGCCAGTCCAGCTTTTCCAGCCGCTTTGGTGTCAGCTTCACGCAATCCGGCACCAGGCTCTTGCGGTTGGCATAATCCCGGCAGCGGGCGGTCGCGGTATCGAGCAGCCGGCAGGCAACATTGGTGAATTCGATCTCGTCTGTGTCCTCATCGCGCAGCTTGTGCAGGCAGCAGCGCCCGCACCCATCGCAGAGCGATTCCCACTCCGCGCGGCTCATCTGCGCCAATGTTTTCGTACGCCAGAATCCCATGCTCGCAGCATAACCGAGCTTTATTCACCACGCCATGGCGCCTGCCGCATTGCGAGGCCGGGCTCTGGCGTGTCACACTGCCCCGCATGTTAAGACGCATCATGTTAACTGGCCTGGGTGGCGCCCTGGCATTTTCGAAAACAAGCTGGGCGGCGCAGGATTTTGCGTCCTTCCTGGCGCGGTTGCAGGCCCGGGCGCGGGCCGCGGGCATCCCGGAATCGATCATCCAGGCCAGCACCTATGGGCTGGTTCCCAACCAGGACGTGCTGAAGCTGGACCACCACCAGCCGGAATTCACGCTCACCTGGGCACAATATTCCAGCCGGGTTCTCAGCCAGACGCGCATTGCCACGGGCCAGGACAAATATCAGCAAACCCGCAACCTGCTGGCCGCCGTCACCAGCCGCTACGGTGTCTCGGCGGATGTCATGCTGGGCATCTGGGGGCTGGAGACGAATTTCGGCGCCAACCAGGGTAATTTCAACGTCATCGATGCGCTCACCACCCTGGCCTGGGACCGGCAGAGCCGCTATTTCGGCACTGAGGTCATCAAGGCAATGACGATTGTGGCACGGGGTGATGCGCCGGTTGCCAACCTGCTCGGCTCTTATGCGGGCGCCATGGGCCAGCCGCAATTCATGCCCAGCACCTACCTCACCACGGCGGTGAGCTTTGCTGGCAATGGCGCGCCGGATATCTGGAACTCAGACGCTGACGCCCTGGCCTCCATGGCGAATTATCTCGCCAAGGCGGGCTGGCAGCCAGATCAGCCATCCTCCGAAGCGGTGCTGGCCCCGCCCAGTATCAATATCGCAATAACCGGGCGAGAAAACTTGCAAACCATCGGCTATTGGGAGCGCCTTGGCGTGCAACGCCTGCCGGGTGCCCAGCCTCTGCCCGCCGATATGCCGGCCGCCTTGCTGCTGCCGGATGGCGCTGGCGGCCAGGCTTTTCTGGTTTACCAGAACTTCACCGCCATCCGCCGGTACAACCCGTCGGATTTCTACGCCCTGGCCGTGGGCGCCCTGGGGCGGATGATCCTGGCATGATCAACCGGCTTATCCTGGGGCTGTGCGCGGCCCTCGCGGGCTGCGTGCCGCATGGCCCGCCGCCGCCCGCACCCGGCCCGGTTACCTACACCATCGGCAACCCTTATCAGATAGGCGGAGAATGGCGTTACCCGCGCGAGTTCGGCAGCTACGACGTCACCGGGCTGGGCATCATCGAGCATGATAACAACAGCTATACCGCCGATAACGAGCTTTATGACCCGGACGGCCTGATGGCCGCCAGCCCCGTGCTGCCGCTGCCCAGCATCGTTACCATCACCAATCTCGTAAACGGCTATTCCGTGCAGGTACGCGTGAACGAGCGCGGGCCGGATATCCCCGGCCGCGTCATCGCCGTCACGCCGCGTGTTGCCCGGCTGCTAAATTTTCCCTCTGGCGGCGTGGTGGAGGTGGAGGTGAAGCTTAACACCCAGGCCAGCGCCGCTTTGCAAGGTTCGCTGGGCGCGGGGCCCCAACTCACCGCGGCACCGGTGGCGGGTATCACCGCGCAAACGCTGGCCCCGCCCGGCTCCGGCGGGGCCATGGGTGCGGCCCAGCAGCTTGTCAACACCAATAATCCCGGTCTGCAAAACGCGGCCGCGCAGCTCACCGGCCAGGTCACAGTCACGCAACCAGCCCCTGGGCCGCTCTGGGTGCAGGTGGCAGGCTTTGGCAGCGAGTACGACGCCGCCCGCACCATGGCACGCATCTACGGCCTGCCCGCCAGGCTAGTGCCGGTATTCGGCGGCGACCGTACGCTCTGGGCGGTGAATGTCGGCCCCTATCACTCAGTGGCGGCGGCGGACCAAGCCTTGCAGCAGGTGTTGCAAATGGGCATTGCCGACCCCGAAATCATCGTGCGGTAACGCCGTGGCACGGGCAGGGCTGTTCATCACGCTGGAAGGCGGGGAGGGGGCTGGCAAATCCACCGCCGCCGCCGGGCTTGCCGCGGCGTTGCGCGCCGAGGGGCGGGAGGTGGTGCTAACCCGCGAGCCAGGCGGCACCACGGGGGCCGAGGCCATCCGCGCCCTGCTGCTCAATCAGGACATCCCGCTGGCCCCGCTGGCCCAGACCATGCTGCATTTCGCCGCCCGGATGGACCATGTGGCAATGCTCATCCGCCCGGCTTTGGCGCGCGGCGCGGTGGTCATCTGCGACCGGTTTTACGATTCCACCATGGCCTACCAATCCTACGGCCAGGGCGTGGCACTGGCGGATGTCCGTGCCTTGATCGCTCTGCTCAGGTTAACGCCAGATATCACGTTTTTACTTGAACTTTCTGAAACTGAAGCAAAAAAACGCATCACAATCCGCGCCGGCG
>JAKBCD010000354.1 GCA_021808205.1 Pseudomonadota bacterium
TGCGCGGGCCGGTGACATACTCGCCATATTCGGCGGTGTTGGAGATGGAGTAGTTCATGTTGGCGATGCCGCCCTCATAAATCAGGTCGACGATCAGCTTCACCTCGTGCAGGCACTCGAAATACGCCATCTCAGGCGCATAGCCGCCTTCCACCAGCGTCTCGAACCCAGCCTTGATCAGCTCGACCAGACCGCCGCACAGCACGGCCTGCTCGCCGAACAGGTCGGTCTCGCATTCTTCCTTGAAGGTGGTCTCGATGATGCCGGCCTTGCCGCCGCCATTGGCCGAGGCATAGGATAGCGCGATCTCAAACGCATTGCCGGTGGCGTTCTGCGCCACGGCCACCAGCGTCGGCACGCCGCCACCCTTCAGATACTCACCGCGCACCGTGTGGCCAGGGCCCTTGGGGGCAACCATGAACACGTCGATATCCTTGCGCGGCTCGATCAGATTGAAATGCACGTTCAGGCCATGGGCGAAGGCCAGGGCGGCCCCCTCGCGCATATTCGCGGCGAGGTCTTTGTAATACAAATCGGCCTGGCCCTCATCGGGGGTCAGCACCATCACCACATCGGCCCATTTGGCGGCCTCGGCGGGGGTCATCACCTTCAGGCCGGCACCTTCGGCCTTGGCGGCGGCGGCGGAGCCCGGGCGCAAGCCCACGGCCAGCTCCTTCACACCGGAATCCTTCAGGTTCAGCGCATGGGCGTGGCCCTGGCTGCCATAACCGATAATGGCGACCTTCTTGCTCTTGATGAGGTTAACGTCGGCATCCCGGTCGTAATAAACGCGCATTTCTGTGGCCCCTGATTGGTCTCTGACAAATAGCTGGCGGCTCCCCTACTGCGTTTTGCCGCCGCTGTCACCCGCCCCGCGGCTGGATTCGGACATGCCAGCCTCCAGCCGTACGCAATGTTATTGCCTGAAACCGGCCTCGTTGCGTAATTTTCAAATATCAAAACCCCTCCTGGCCTGTTTCCTCGCCCGCCCGCCGCCCTGTATACCAAACCAGACGAGACAGGAGGCATAATGGAACCCGCAGCCACGCAAGCCGGCTTCACACTTAAATACCGGACCGGCTTCGCCGCCGCCATGCTGGCCAGCGGGCTGCTCATGGCGCTCGGGGGCGTTTTTATCGTGGTCGGCAGCATTGTCATGTTCCGTCCCGCGGCCATCTTCGTGGGTGTTTTTCTGGCTCTGGGCGGAATCAGGTTGCTGCGCCGCTATGCCGGGGCATTTCTGCGCCGCAACGCCGCGTTCGAGGTCACCGCCGCCGGAATTAGCTTTACCGGCGCGCGAGGCTACCACATTGGCTGGAACGATGTCCTGGGGCTGCATGTCTGCCGACGCCGGGGCAGGGCATCGGCCATCTATATTTATCTCTCAAACAGTCCGGCCAGCCGGCTTTTCGTGGGCGAGACCGACCCCCGCGCCGCCCTGTTCAGTCCTCACCGCGCGGAATCTCCCAATCAACTGCATCTCCGGCTTTCACACTTCACACTGTCCGGCGGTGGCGACATGGAAGCCGCCTTTCGCGCCTTGGCCCCGCGCAATGGTGCCTTTCCGCCCGGCGCCAAAATCCTGGACGGGCATTTTTCTTCCACCAACTGGATGGCGTTAGGCATTGCGCTGCCCCTGATGTTCGTCCCGGTCACCTTCGGCATTCTGTATGGAATCGTGCCAGACCGCACGGTGTTTCTGGTCTGCGCCGCCATGCTCGCCCCCACGCTCCTCGCCTGGGGCACAGGGCGGCTGCTCAGGCTTTCTCCCAACTGGGCCACCCCCCGGCTTATCGCCTCGCAGGGCATTCTCTACGTGCCCCAGGCCGCTTTAGGCGCGGTGAAACTCTCCGAAATCATGAACGCCCGCCGCAAATTCGGCCTGCTGATGCTGTATTTTTCCACCCCGCAAGATCAGGTACAAAATTACCAGTTCAATCCCCTGGGGCTGTTCGCCCAGGTCCGGCTGACCACGCGGGGCAATGCCCGCGCGGCCTTCGCTTCCTATTTCAAGCCGCTGCATCTATGGGAAACCGGAAACATGCCGGATTTCAAAAAATTCCGCGCGGATGAAAAACAACGCCGCAAGAACCTGAAACTGCGTGCTAGAGGCCAGTAGGCGAGCCGGGCCCCAGAGCTACCCGCTATTGCGCAACGCCGAGGCAATGCCGTTGATGGAAATATGCACGCCCCGGCGGATCCGCTCGGACGCCTCGCCCTCCTCGCTCTGCTCGCGGTAGCGGCGCAGCATCTCCACCTGCACGTGGTTCAGCGGGTCCAGATACGGAAACCGGTTGGTCACCGCCCGGCGCAGCACCGGGTTATGGTCCAGCAGCGCCTTCTGGCCGGTGATCGCCAGCAGAAACCGTGTCGTGCGTTCAAACTCCGCCAGAATGCGCGGAAAAATGCGCGCGCGCAGGCCCTCATCCTGCACCAGGGCGGCATAGCGCGCGGCAATGCCCATATCGGCCTTGGCCAGCACCATATCCATGTTGGAAAGCAGCGTGGAAAACACCGGCCAGTTCTGCACCATGCCCTGTAGCGTCGCCATGCCCGCGGCCTCGCCGTGCGCCGCCAGAAACTGCTCCACCGCCGTGCCAAACCCATACCAGCCCGGCAGCATGATGCGGCATTGCGCCCAGGAGAACACCCAGGGAATCGCCCGCAAATCCTCAATGGAACGGCTCTTGCTGCGGCTGGCCGGGCGGCTGCCCAGGTTCAGCGCCGCAATTTCGGAAATCACCGTTGATTGCCAGAAATAATCCTCGAAGCCTTCCGTTTCGTACACAAGGTTGCGGTAGGCGGCGAAGGCATTGCCGGAAAGCTCGGCCAGCGCCTGCATGCATGCCGCATCCGGCGGCGGTGGCGCGGCGGGCTCGGCGCTCGCCACCAGGGTCGCCGCCAGAATCACCTCCAGGTTTCGCCGTCCCACCTCGGCATTGCCGTATTTGGCAGCGATCACCTCGCCCTGCTCGGTCAGGCGGATCTGCCCCTGCACCGCGCCGGGCGGTTGCGCCAGAATCGCCTGGTAGGATGGTCCGCCGCCGCGCCCCACGGAGCCGCCCCGGCCATGAAACAGCCGTATGCGCACATCATGCCGGGCAAACACCTCCACCAGCCCCAGCTCGGCGCGGTA
>JAKBCD010000355.1 GCA_021808205.1 Pseudomonadota bacterium
CCGCCCTTGTGGACAAACTGCGGCCGTGGGGTCGAAGGAGGCGGCACGCACGGTGATCACCTTTTTTGCATCGGCCGATTTCACTGTGGCCAGCGCATTGCCGGCATAGATCGGTCGCACGAACGTATCAGCATCCACTACTTCAGAGATGTCCGAGAGCGGCTGCACGTCCAGCATTGCCGCCACGCGCGGCAGCACATTCTTGCCAGATGCCGTGGCGGCCTGGAGAATATGGCTGTAATTGCCAGCAAGAGAAACGACCAACGTTGCCATTGGCTCGGCTAGATGGTGGGCGTAGGCAGTGTCATCCGCCACCAGCACCTTTGCCACGCCGGAGAGTTTCGCGGCGGCTTGTGCCACGCTGGCAACGCCCTGGCCTGCCACCAGCACATGCACCTCGCCCAGCTTGGAGGCAGCGGCAATGGCGGAGCGTGACGGCTGCTTGATGCCCTCGGCATCGAAATCCAGAACAACCAAAGAGGTCATGGTCAGATCACCTTCGCTTCGTTCCGCAGTTTGTCCACAAGGGCGGTTACATCGGCTACCTTCACGCCGGATTTGCGCGTCGGTGGCTCAGAAACGCTCACAATGGTCAAGCGCGGTGTTATATCAACGTTCAATTCGGCGGGCTTGAGCGTGGCGATTTCTTTCTTGCGTGCCTTCATGATGTTGGGCAGCGAGGCATAGCGCGGCTCGTTCAACCGCAAATCCGCGGTGATAACCGCGGGTAGAGCCAGCTTCACCGTTTCCAGCCCGCCGTCGATCTCGCGGGTGACAGTGGCGGCACCATCGGCGATCTCCACCTTGGAGGCGAAGGTGCCTTGCGGCCAGCCCAGCAGGGCGGCGAGCATCTGGCCGGTGGCGTTCATGTCGTCATCAATGGCCTGTTTGCCAAGGATCACGGCGCCAACGCCTTCCTTCAGCGCCACTTCCTTCAGAATCTTCGCCACCGCCAGGGGCTCAACCGGCGCATCTGTTTCCACCAGAATGCCACGATCAGCTCCCATGGCCAGCGCGGTGCGGATGGTCTCCTGCGCCTGGGCCACGCCGATGGAGATGGCGATGATCTCGCTCGCAACGCCTTTTTCCTTCAGGCGAACAGCTTCCTCAACGGCGATTTCATCGAACGGATTCATCGACATTTTAACGCCAGCGGTCTCAACACCGGAATGATCCGGCTTCACGCGGACCTTGACGTTGTAGTCGACCACGCGTTTCACGGCGACCAGCAATTTCATCGTAGCATACCTCTGAAATTCCCCAGATTAAGAGGGTAAACCTTGATATGGCATGTTGATGGTCCTGGAAAGCCCCTGCCCGCCAAACTCAACCTGGCTGCCTCAGCCGCGCCACGGCGTCTTCAATATCGGCCAGAGGGGCGCAATAGCTGAACCGAACAAAGTCCCCGCCGCGCGCCGCGTCGAAATCCAGCCCCGGCGTGGCGGCGATGTTGCGGGTGGCGAGAAGCTGGTCGCAAAAGGCGGCGCTGTCCGCCGCCCGGCCGGCAATGTCCGCATAGATATAAAAGGCGCCATCCGGCGGGGCGAAGGTGGCATAGCCCGCCGCGCCCAGCCCGGCCATAAGCACGCCACGCGCTTCCTGGTAGGTGGCGCGGTTGGCTTCCAGCTCATCCCCGCAGGCAAACGCCGCTTCCGCCGCGATCTGCGCGATATGCGGCGGGCAGATAAACATGTTCTGCGCCAGCCGCTCGGTCACGCGCACCAGATCCTCCGGCAGCGCCATCCAGCCCACCCGCCAGCCGGTCATGGAAAAATATTTGGAGAATGAATTCACCACCACGGCTGTTTTAGAAAACTGCGCTGCCGAGGCTTGGGGCTTGCCATAGGTCAGGCCGTGATAAATCTCGTCCGAGATCAATCTGATGCCGTTTTCATCGCAATAGCGGCATAGCGCCTCCAGCTCAGCCGGGGCCAGCATGGAGCCGGTGGGGTTGGCCGGGCTGGCGAGAATCAGCCCCTGGGGTTTTTCCGGCAAGGTTTCCAGCATTTCAACATTCGGCTGAAACCCGGTTTCAATCCCGCAGGGCAGCACAATGGGGCGCATTCCAAGGGCGGTGAGCGTGTTGACGTAAGGCGGGTAATAGGGCGCGGCCAGCGCCACCCTATCGCCTTGGTCGAAGCTTGCGAGAAACGCCAGGGAAAACGCGCCGGAGGCGCCAAGGGTGACGGCGATCCGCGCGGCGGGGATCTCCACCCCGTACCAATCTTCCATATGCCTGGCGATGCGCGCGCGTAGCGAAGGGCGGCCCAGCGCTTCGGTATAGCCTAGCGCGTCTCCGCTTTGCAGCGCGGCCCGCACCGCGAGCCTGGCGCCCTGCGGCAGGCCGGTGCCAGGCTGGCCTACCTCCATGCGCAATATTTTAGGCGCGCCGGGCGGCAGGCTGGCGGCCCGCTCATTCGCCGCACGGGCGACATCCATCACCAGGAAGGGCGGCACCACCCGCCCGGCGCCGATTTTCATGGCGCCGTGCTACCGTCCGCCGATGGCAAGGCCGTTGCCGCCCGGTGCGGCGCTGGCGCGGCAGCTAGCCTCGCCGCCTGGCACATTGCCGGGGCAGGAGATGACATTCGCCCGCCCCGGTTCGGGAATCGGCTCGTTCTGGCCGGTTAGCGCATTGGCAAGGCCAATTCGGGCGGCATCGCTTGCCTCGTTCTGGCCGGTGCCTGAGGCGGCGGCGCGGAAGGCGTAGCTGCCGGTGGTGTAGGCCATGGCGGCGGCAAGGTTCGGCGTGGGGTTGGTACGCGGGGAGGCGGCCAGCAGCACGCCCGTGCCGGGGGCGATGCGCCCGGTGCCGAACAGATTGTTCATGGAGGTGACGCAGATCACCGCGCCGCCATTTTTGTCCAGCGCCATGAAGCTGGCGGAGGCTGGCAAAGCGTTCTCCTGGCTGGAGGCGGTTGTCGGCAGGCTGGCTACCGCATAGCCATTCTGGATCGTAATATCCGGTGTGCCGTATTGTGGCACGGCATCCAGCAGGTCTTGCGCGGTAAGCCCGCCACCTGCGGCGTTGGCGGCGTTGGCGAATTGAGCGGCATTAGCGCCGGCATAAAGCCCGTTCACCCCGTTCACCCGCAGGTTTTCAAGCGTGGTGGCAAGGTCCGGCTGCTGGAAGGTT
>JAKBCD010000356.1 GCA_021808205.1 Pseudomonadota bacterium
CGGCGGCAGAAATGATAAGATACCTCGAAGACGATGGTTTGATCATCATGTCGACGCTGCTTCAACCGGCGGAGTTTGATCAAATTGGCCTCTCATGGTGGTATGTCGGCCCCCGCAATGGCCATATATCATTGCAATCGCAGAAATCTTTGACACGCTTATGGGCATCAAAGGGCTTTACGGTCATGTCTCTAAACGCGAATATTCACTTTGCGTTTCGGCGCTTTCCTGCATTCGCAAATGGCGTTCTAATCATCAAATAGAATGCAGCCTGAGACGCTCAAGCGCTTCAAAGATGATCACAGTCTTGCTCATCTTTGCCCGGCTAAAGCTCAAACCTTCTCTGCTTTAGAAGCCGTGCGCTCGGATGGAATATCGGTGTACGCGGGTACGGCGTAGACTTTATGCTATATTTTTGACACTTACTCTCGATATCACGCCCCCACCAGCGCGCGGGCGAATTCCGAGGCATCGAACGGGCGCAGGTCAGCGATCTGCTCACCCGTGCCCACCGCGTGAATCGGCAGGCCGTATTTTTCCGCCAGTGCCACTACAATGCCGCCGCGCGCCGAGCCGTCCAGCTTGGTCACGATCAAGCCTGACAAATCCACCATCTCTTTAAAAATGCCTACCTGCGTCACCGCATTCTGGCCGGTGGTGGCATCCAGCGTCAGCAATGTGGCGTGAGGTGCTGTGGGGTCCAGCTTGCGGATCACGCGGATGATTTTCCGCAACTCCTCCATCAAGGCGGTTTTGTTGTGCAGCCGCCCGGCAGTGTCGATCAGCAGCACATCCGCGCTGCTTTTCTGCGCCCGGCTCAGCGCGTCATGCGCCAGGGAGGCAGGGTCGGTATTTGCCGGTGCCGTAACCACATCGCACCCGGCCCGGCTGCCCCAAACCTGCAACTGCTCCACGGCGGCGGCGCGGAAGGTATCGCCCGCCGCAAGCATCGGGGTCAGTCCCTGCTCGCGGTACACAGAGGCCAGCTTGCCAATGGTTGTGGTTTTACCAGCACCATTCACGCCCACCATCAGAATCACATAGGGCTTGTGGCTCAGGTCCAGCTCCAGCGGTTTAGCCACCGGCCCCAAAATCTCGGAGATCTCCGCCGCCAGGGTTTCGCGCACCTCCTCATCCGTCACTTCCTTGCCGAACCGTGTGGAGCGGAAGCCCTTGATGATGCGCGAAGCCACGGCGGGGCCGAGATCAGCGGCGATCAGCTGCTCTTCCAGTTCTTCCAGCGCCTCATCATCCAGCTTGCGCTTGGTGAACACCGCGGTGATGCCGCCGGTGAGTTTCTGCGCGGAACGCGACAGCCCGGCTTTCAACCGGCCAAAGAAAGAGGTGGCCATGGTTATAGTATCTCTGGAATTTCGCCGCTAAAGGCAGTCTCGGCGGGGCCGCGCATCAGCACGCGGCCATTTTCCGCCCAGGTGATGAGCAATTCCCCGCCATCCATCTCCACCACCGCCTGGCGGCCGGTCAGGCCCCGGCGGCTGGCATTCACCAGCGCAGCGCAAGCGCCGGAGCCGCAGGCCAGCGTCAGCCCCGCCCCGCGCTCCCACACCCGCAGGCGGATGCGCGAGGGGCTGTCGACCCGCGCGAAGCCGATATTGGCGCGCTCGGGGAAGATGCGGTTCTTTTCCAGCATCGGGCCGATGCTCTCAATCGGCAAATGCGCGAAATCATCAATGAAGAAGGTGGCGTGCGGGTTGCCCATGGAGCAGGCGGCGGGGTCTGAGACCGGGCCGAGGCTAAGCGGCAGATGCAACGTATCAGCCGGGCCGGAAAGCGGAATATCGCCCCATTCGGTGTGCGGCGGCCCCATATCCACCTCAACCAGGCCAGGGCCGAGAATCTCCGCGTTCAACAGGCCGGAGATGGTGCGGATGCGAACCTCCCGCGCGCCGCTTTCCTCCGCCAGCAGCGCCGCCACACAGCGCGTGGCGTTGCCGCAGGCGCCGCTTTCGGAGCCATCCGCGTTCAGAATGCGCATGAAGGCATCCGCCCCTGCTTCATCCGGCTCGATGATGATGAGCTGATCGCAACCCACACCGCGCTGGCGGTCTGCGATGTGGCGCACGGTTTCCGGCGGCAGGGCCAGCTTGGCGGCACGGCCATCCAACACCACGAAATCATTGCCGGCGCCGTGCATCTTCAGGAAGGGAAGCGGGAGCATACCCCTCCTTACCCCGCCGGGCGGTGCGCGGTAAACACCGCGCGCCGAGGGCTAATACATCGCCGAGGTCACGGCGCGCAAAACGCGCTCTTCCAGCGCGCGGCCGGTGCCCAGCGCCACGCATTGCAGCGGGTTTTCCGCCACCATCACCGGCAGGCCGGTGGAAACGCGCAGCACCTCATCCAGCCGGTGCAGCAGAGCGCCACCACCGGTGAGCATAATGCCCTTGTCCACAATATCCGCCGCCAGCTCTGGCGGGGTGTTTTCCAGGGCCACCTTAATGGCTTCCACAATCTGCCCCACCGGCTCGGCCAGGCTTTCGGCGATCTGGCGCTGGGTCACGGTCACTTCGCGCGGCACGCCGTTGATCAGGTCGCGCCCCTTCACGAAGCAGCTGGGGCCGTCGGTGTTGCCGTCCACCCAGGCGGCGCCGATGTCCATTTTAATCCGCTCGGCGGAGCTTTCACCGATGAGCAGGTTAAAGGTGCGGCGGATGTAGGAGATGATCGCTTCGTCCAGCTTGTCCCCGCCCACGCGCACCGAACGCGCGTAAACGATGCCGCCCAGCGAGATCACCGCCACCTCGGTGGTGCCGCCGCCGATATCGACAATCATCGAACCGGAGGGTTCGGTGACCGGCAAATTGGCGCCGATCGCGGCGGCCATCGGCTCCTCGATCAGCAGCACCTTGCGGGCCCCGGCACTCTCGGCGGATTCCTGAATGGCGCGGCGTTCAACGGCGGTGGAGCCGGAGGGCACGCAGATGATGATGAGCGGCGAGGCATAGCCCCGGCGGTTATGCACCTTGCGGATGAAGTGCTTGATCATCTCCTCCGCCACCTCGAAATCGGCGATCACGCCGTCGCGCAGCGGCCGGATGGCCTGAATATTGCCCGGCGTACGGCCCAGCATCAGCTTGGCGTCCTCTCCCACGGCCAGCACCTGCTTGC
>JAKBCD010000357.1 GCA_021808205.1 Pseudomonadota bacterium
CGCGGGTGACGGGCGAATTCACGAAGATGCGCGCGCCTGCCGCCTGGGCTGCTTTGGCCAGACCCAACGTGTAATTCAGCGGATGCAGATGCCCGGCCAGCTTGTCCTCTAACGCGGCGATATAGCGCGGGCTGTCCAGCCGCGCGCGCAGCTCTGCGCCTTCCAGCAGCCGCCCCACTGGCGCGCCGAGCTGGGCCAGTTCCTCCTGCTCCTGCTTCAGCTCGCGCACCTGGCGCGGTTTTAACGCGGTGTGCAGATAGCCCACATGCGGGTCACACGGAATGGCATGGCGCTGGATGCGCGCATGCAGCAGATCCACCGCTTCCACCGACATGTCCCACAGCTTTTTCGCCTCGCCTGCACCCACCAGCTTGGTCAGTTTGTGCATGGAGGCGCCGAAGCCAGCCAGCGCCTGGCCGCCATTGCGCCCGGAAGCGCCCCAGCCGATATCATGCGCTTCCAGCAGCACGGGGTTGTAGCCTTGCTCAGCCAGATGCAATGCCGCCGAGACGCCGGAAATGCCGCCGCCGACAATCGCCACATCCGTTTCGATATCGGCATCCAAAGCGGGCGCGGAAAATTCCACGCGCCGCGTGGCCTGATAGTAATTTGTTTGCATGGGCGCTTAAACGTTCAGCAGCAGATGCTCACGTTCCCAAGACGAAATAACCCGCAGATAGGTTTCGTATTCCAGCCGTTTCACCGCCACCAGAACATCCACCAGCTTGTCATCCAATATCTCACGGATGGGTTTGGACGCATCCATCAGGTCCAGCGCATGGGAAAGTTCGCGCGGCAGCGTGTATTCGCCGGAATAGGCCGAGCCGATTTGTTCAGGCGGGGCCTCAAGCTCTTCGATCATGCCGAGATAGCCGCAAGCCAGTGTGGCGGCGAAAGCGAGATACGGGTTGGCATCCGCCCCTGGCACGCGGTTTTCCACGCGCATCGCCGCGGCGTCGCCAAAGGGCACGCGCAGGCCGCAGGTGCGGTTGTCGTATCCCCATTGCAGATTGATCGGCGCGTTGGAAAAACGCGTCAGCCGGCGGTAAGAATTTACGTTCGGTGCAAAAATCGGCATCACCGCGGGAATGTATTTCTGTAAGCCCGCCAGATAGGATTTGAACAGTTTGCTGGCCTTGCCATCCGCCCCGGCGAAGAGATTTTGCCCGGTTTTCGGGTCCACGATGCTCTGGTGAACATGCATCGCACTTCCCGGCTCGCCGCCCATCGGCTTGGCCATGAAGGTGGCGTAGATGTTGTGGCGCAGGGCCACTTCTCGCACCGTGCGCTTGAACAGAAACACCTGGTCTGCCCGGTGCAGCGGGTCGCCATGCAGCAGGTTGATCTCCACCTGTGCCGCACCTTCTTCATGGATCAGCGTATCGAGATCCATCTCCTGCATGTCGCAGAAATCATACATTTCCTCGAAGAGCGGGTCGAACTCGTTCACCGCGTCGATGGAGTAGGCTTGGCGTCCTGTCTCTTGCCGACCGGAGCGGCCGACCGGCGGCGTGAGCGGATAGTCAGGGTCGGTGTTGCGCCCGACAAGATAGAATTCCAGCTCCGGCGCGAGCACCGGCTGCCAGCCCTTCGCTTCGTAAAGTTTCAGCACCCGCTGTAGAACTTGCCGAGGCGCGATGGGCACCGGCGTGCCATTCGCATAGTGGCAATCATGAATAATCTGCGCGGTCGGCTCATGCGCCCAGGGCACCAGGCGCACGGTGGAGGCATCCGGGATGAGTTTTATGTCGATGATCGCGGGGTCGGTGAGCTTGTCGGTCGGGTCATCGGGATATTCGCCGGTGACTGATTGGATGAAGATGGCCTCCGGCAGGCGCGGCGCGCCGCCTTTCAGGAATTTCTCAGCGGGCATGATCTTGCCGCGCGGAATGCCGGTGATATCCGGCACGAGGCATTCAACCTCGGTAATGCGATGTTCCTCAAACCATTCCTTGAGATCGATATCGTTGCTCATGCTGCCTCCATGGCGGAAGATGCGGCGCACAATACGCCGCCTCCGCGGATAATTATTTCAGGTTTAGATGGCTGGCCCGGCTTTGCGGCAGGGCAGCAGGAAGCCGCCACGGAACATGAGCATTCTCCGGCAGCATCCGCCCGCGCGGCGCAACCGGCGCCGCACCTCTGGCCAGCGCCAGGGCCAGGGCCGTCAGCACGTCCCCTCCTTCACAAATCCAAAAACTCTTATTCTTGTACGGCCTGGTATTCCAAAGCACGCAAATCCTCGATCTTTGTTGGCAGCCTAATCTCGCCCAACAGCCGGAGATGCGTCAAGAATTTTTGCAAAAGGTTTTTGCTTTGCGCCACTTTTTATTGCAGATAGAAGAACTCTGAGGAAAAATTGTTGAAAATCCTAAACGCAGGGATGAGCGTATGTCACTGGCCTTACAGGATAAGGAGATGGCCGAGGATATCGGGACCAGGTTGAAACTGGTCCGGCAGATTTTCGGGCTTACCCAGCGAGAGCTAGCCCGCCGGGCCGGTGTGACCAATGGCGCCATTTCGCTGATCGAGCAGAACCGGGTCAGCCCGTCGATTTCTTCGTTGAAGAAAATCCTCGATGGCATCCCGCTCTCCCTCGCGGATTTTTTCACGCTGAATTTCTCCCCGTCCGACGAAGTGTTCTTCACCGCCGGTGAGCTAACAGAGATTGCCTATCAGCCGGAGATTTCCCTACGGCTGGTAGGCCGCCGTGCCAAGGGGCGGGCCATGGGCATGTTGCAGGAGATTTACCAGCCCGGCGCCGATACCGGCGATACCATGCTGCGCCACGAGGGCGAGGAAAGCGGCATTGTGGTGTCGGGCAGCATCACCGTTACCGTGGGCGTGCAGGAACGCATCCTAAACCCCGGTGATGCGTATTACTTCCGCTCGGACATTCCGCACCGCTTCCGCAACCAGGGTGCCGAACCCTGCGTGCTGATCAGCGCCAACTCGCCACCGACGTTCTGAACATGCCCCCCTCCCTCACCGGCGGCTGCCTGTGCGGTGCCGTTGCCTACCGGCTGGATTATGAACCCGGCGACGTGGCGGATATGTGCTTCTGCCGGGAATGCCGCAAGGCCAGCGGGGCGGGCGCTCTGCCTTGGGTGCAGGTGC
>JAKBCD010000358.1 GCA_021808205.1 Pseudomonadota bacterium
CGGGGAGGCATCGCCGAACACCCGGACTGACAACCGCCCCACGGCGGAAGCCACCCGGTCGCAATAAAGGTCAAGCTCGGCCAAAGGCGGGGCGATGATCGGTTCGCCCGCATCCATCTCCATGCCGTCGATAATGGCGATGAAATCCTCCCGGCGGACATGATAACCCTGAATCACCACCAGCAAGGCCCGCGTTATCGCGTCCTCGGCCTCGCTGCGTTCATACATGGCGGCGACGCGCTGGCGCCAGGCTTCCAGCTCCTGCTGTTTGGCGGTGAAGTCGCGGCCTTCCTCGTCGGCAATGTCGTCCACCACCCGGCAGAAGGCGTAGATGGCATACATCGCGTCCCGTCGCTCCGGGGGGAGGATCTTCATGCCATGATAGAAGGAAGTGCCGGAGGCTTTCACCAGCGCGGTGACATAGGCGGTATCCTCAGGGCTGATCATGGCACGTATCTCAGGCCCAGCAGGGTGGCGGCCAGCACATCCAGCTTGGAGAGCTTCACCCGGGTGGCCAGCGGGTCGCTATGGCGCAGCCTGGCGGTGAGCCGGTTGGCCAGCGCGCAAATAATCGCGGTTTCAATCCGCAACCGGCGGGATTTCACGCGGCTGGGCAACGCGGCGGCCTCACGGTTCAGGGCTTCCGTGGCGTCCAGCATTTTGTCGAACACGGCGCGCAGGGCGGGAACTGTTTCGGGCCGGGCGATGTCGTCCGCGGTTAGGCCGGCTTCGCGCAGCCAGTCCTGCGGCACGTAGCAACGGTCCAGCTCGCGCAAATCCTTGGCGCAGTCCTGCAAATGGTTGAGCACTTGCAGGGCGGCGCACAGCGCGTCCGACGGGCCCCAGGTGTCATGAGATTCGCCATGCACGTCCAGCACATAGCGGCCCACCGGGGCGGCGGAGTAGCGGCAATAGTGCAGCAGCTCGGCCCAGTTTTCGTAGCGCAGCTTGGTCACATCCTGCCGGAAGGCCACCAGCAGCTCGCGCGCATGGGCGGCGGGCACACCGGATTCAGCCAAGGACTGGCGCAGCCGGGTGGCGCTCACGCTGCCGTTGTCCTGCGCGCCGGTCAGCACCGCTTCCATCGCGTCCAGCCGGGCGATTTTTTCTTCGGGCGGCAGGGTTGGGCTGTCTGAAATGTCGTCCGCGTTGCGGGCAAAATCGTAATAAGCATGCACGCGGGCGCGCAAAGGTTTGGCGATGAGCAACGAGGCGACGGGGAAATTCTCGTCCCCTTTATCCTTGCCGGACCAGGCTTCCACGCTTTTGCCGCTCGTGGCGCGGTTGGGGGCGGTGTTGTCGTTGGCGATCATGGTTTGTCCCCGGCATAGGCGCGGTTTTTCCATTTGGCGCCAGCGCCGCGCCAGTGATTCACCGCCGAGCCGATGGTGGCGGCCATGTAGAACAAGGCAATGCCGGGCAGGGCGACGGCATAGGCGCGGTTCACCTTATAGCGGTCCAGAGTCGGGAAGTAGGTGAGCGCCGCGATGGCCCAGATGGCCAGCCCCAAGGCCGCGCGCCAGCCAAAGCCGGTGCAGAGCGTGGCGAAGGGGAAGGCTAGCCACACCAGCGCCAGCCCGATGATGGTGCCGATGAGCATGACCGGCGAATAACGCAACTGGGTGAAGGCGGTGCGGGCGATCATGTCCCATATATCCTTCAGGTTCGGGTACGGGCGGATGGAGGCGGCAAGCCCGGAATGGCCGAGATAGACCGGGCCGGTTTTCTTCACCTTCGAGGCCAGGGTTACGTCGTCGATCAACGCGCCCTTCATCGCCTCCAGCCCGCCGATGCGCTCCAGCGCCGCGCGTTTGATCAGCACCGTGCCGCCCGCCGCCGCCGCGACGCGCGAGTGCGGGTCGTTCACCTTCGCGAAGGGGTAGAGCATCTGGAAGAAATAGATGAAGGCGGGGATGAGAAGTTTCTCCGGCTCGGAGGCGCAGTTCAGCCGCACCATTTCGGAGACCATCTCCAGCCTGTCCGTGGTCATCTTCGCCACCAGCGTGGCGAGGTGGCGCGGGTCATGGGTGATGTCCGCATCCGCGAACAAAATCACCGGCGCGGAGCTGGCCGCCACACCTTGGCTCAGCGCCCATAACTTGCCGGACCAGCCGGCTGGTTTGTCCTGCCCGGTGAGGATCGTCAGGCGCTCATGCGTGCCGGCGGCTTCGGCGGTGCCGTCGGTGGAATTGTCGTCCACCAGGATGACGCGAAAAGTTCCGGGATAATCCTGCGCCACCAGCGAGGCGATGACCGGGGCGATGGTTGCCACCTCATCCCGGGCGGGGATGATGATGTCCACATCTGGCGCCTCTTGCGGCACGGCGGGGGTGAGTTCGGGTGCTGAATCCCAGAAGCGGCCATGGAAAAAGGCAAGGTAGAGCCAGATGGCGAAAGCGAGCAGCAGGATCATGCAAGCATTCCTTCCTTGCGGAACCAGATGAGCGCGTCCTCCACTGCCCGCGCGGCGGGGCGGGGGGCGTAACCCAGCTCGGTTTTGGCTTTTTGCCAGGAGAAGAACATTTTCTTCTGCGCCATGTGCAGGATGTCGGGGGTCATCAACGGGGTTTTGCCGGTGCGCTCGGCGATGCGCTCCATCACCCAGGCCAGCGGCATCAA
The DNA here is from genome assembly GCA_021808205.1 of Pseudomonadota bacterium. Next base: position 2,620 of record JAKBCD010000358.1, read on the forward strand.
GGGTGCCACCGGCAGGCGCAGCCTCGGCGCCTTGCGTCCGCTATGTGCTGCCACCAGGGCCAGCAGGTCACGCAGCATCAGATCCTCGCCGCCCAGAATATAGCTCTCACCCCGGCGGCCTGTCTCCAGCGCCAGCAAATGCCCCGTGGCTACATCGTCCACATGTACCAGGTTCAGCCCGGTATCCACATAGGCGGGCATTTTGCCGCGCGCGGCGTCCAGCACCATCTGGCCGGTGGGGGTGGGCTTGATGTCCCCCGGACCTACGGGGGTGGAGGGATTCACGATGACGATGTTCTGCGCCTGCGCCAGTTCTCGCACGCCCTGCTCTGCATCGTATTTGCTCTGCTTGTAGGCGCCCACATGGTGCTCGGGCTTGATCGGCGTTGCTTCGGTGGCGGGCGTGCCATCGGCTGTCAACCCCAGGGCGGCAACAGAGCTGGTATAGACCGAGCGCTCTACCCCCGCCTTCGCGGCGGCGCGCAGCAGGGCCAGCGT
>JAKBCD010000359.1:0-690 GCA_021808205.1 Pseudomonadota bacterium
GGTAAAGCCGCCCTCCGGTCCGATCATGAGTGCGCTGGGGCCGGTTGCGGGGCCGAGCAAATGTGCGGTCCGGCGTTCATCCGCCACGTAAAGCGGGCGGGCGGGCCAGTCTGCCATCAGCTTCATCACCGGCTTCGGCTCGCGGATTTCTGGCACATGCAGCCGCTCGCACTGTTCCGCCGCCTCAATGGCGATGGCGCGTAAACGCTCAAGATTCACATGATCGGCATTGGTGCGGGCGGTGATGATGGGCTGGATGACGGAAACGCCAAGCTCGGTTGCCTTTTCCACCACCATGTCGGTTTTTTGGCGCTTCAGCAGGGCGAAGCAGAGCCAGGCATCAGGTTCTGGCGCGGGCGGGCGGGTTTGCGCCAATGCTTCCAGCGTGGCCGCCTTGCGTGAAATTTTGGTGATAGCGGCGCGCCACTCCCCGGCTTCGCCATTAAAAACCCGTAGGGTGTCACCCTCACCCAGGCGCATCACGTTGGCAAGGTAATGGGCCTGTGCATCGGATAATGAAACCGCCTCACCCGGAGGCGGCAGATTAGGCAGGTGGAGACGAATTGACGTGTCGGCCATGCCGGGGTGAATAGCACCCATGAGCGGATTTACCGATATCAGGCGTGGCGGCTGGGTGGCGCGGCTGCCTGAAACATACCTCCCCTATGTTCTGCTTGCCCGGCTGGACCG
>JAKBCD010000359.1:700-3112 GCA_021808205.1 Pseudomonadota bacterium
TGGCTGCTGTTTTTGCCGGGTTTCTGGGCCATCTGCCTTACCGCGCATGGGTTTTGGGAAGGGGTGTGGCTGACGATCCTGTTTGCCCTCGGCGCCGCGGTGATGCGCGGAGCGGGTTGCGTGGTGAACGATCTGTGGGACCGCAAGATGGACGCACATGTGGAACGCACGCGCGGCCGGCCACTCGCCGCAGGCATGGTAACACCGCTCCAGGCACTGTTGTTCCTGGCGGTACTCTGCGCCGTGGGGCTGGTGATTCTGCTGCTGCTGAACAATACCGCCCGCTGGCTTGGCGTTGCCTCGCTGGTGCTGGTGGCGCTGTACCCGCTGGCCAAGCGCGTGACCTGGTGGCCGCAAGCGGTGCTCGGGCTTACTTTCAGCTGGGGCGCGCTGCTGGGCTATGCCGCCGCGCATGGGCAACTGGCCTGGCCGGTGGTCCCGCTTTACCTCGGCGCTTTTTGCTGGATTCTCGGCTACGACACAATTTACGCCCACCAGGACCGCGAAGACGATGCGATGATCGGCGTGAAATCCACCGCCCGGCTGTTCGGCCGCCGCACGCGGGAGGCTTTGTGCATCTGCTACGGCCTCAGCTTCCTGCTGCTGCTGCTGGCGATGAGCGCCTTCTCCCTGCACCGTTGGGGCTATTGGATGATGCTGCTGCCAGCAGGGCTGATGGTGTGGCAGATCATCCGGCTGGATATTAACAACCCGGCGCGCTGCCTGGCTTTGTTCAGGCTCAACCGCGAGGTGGGGCTGGCCGTGGCGCTGGCGATTCTGGCGGGCTGGGTTTAACTGGCAGAAAAACAAAACATTATTATACGTTTAGTATGGGTGGCTGGGCTGGCCCATATTCAAGTTCAACCATTATATTAAAGTTTATGACGCGCCTGAATAAAAATTTCCTCGCCGCAAGCCTTCTTGCCCTTAGCGCCATGGCGCCCCTGCGTGCGCAAGCCGCACAGCTTGGCGGCGTTACCATGCCCGATGCGCAAACACTGGGCACACAGACCCTGACGCTGAATGGCATTGGGCTGCGGACATATTCAATCCTGCATGTGCACATTTATGTGGCGGGTCTGTATCTGCCCCACCCGATGGATAATGCGCACAGCATTCTGCAATCCGCGGAACCGAAGATCCTGTCACTGCATTTCGTGCGCAGTGTGGGGCTCACCAAGGTGCGATCTTCCTGGAAAAAAGGGCTCACCGCCAATTGCATGGCGCCATGCAGGTTGAGCAACGCCGACCTTCAGCAGTTTCTGGCTACGCTAAAACCGGTTTCCGCCGGTGAGAACATCAAGTTTATTTTCCAGAACCAAGGCATGAACGCTTATGAAAACGGGCAATTTGTTGGGCATGTCGGCAACCCGCAACTGGCCCGGCTGGTGTTGGCTGTTTTCATCGGCCCACATGTGAATGCGCCAAAACTGAAGGCCGAGCTTTTGGGCGGCCATTGACGCCAGGCAAAAAACCAGGACATTGACGCCGCCGGGGTGTCTGCGTGGTGCGGACTGAGATTATACCCGTTGAACCTGTCTGGGTCATGCCAGCGAAGGGAGAGCGCCTATGAGCCTCAATCGCCGCCTGTTCTTGTCTGCCACCGTGGGCGCGCTTGCCGCCCCCGCCATTTCGCGTGCCGCAACGCCGCAAGACTTCACCTTGATTCTGGACTGGTTCGTGAACCCGGACCATGCCCCCCTCTTCGCTGCCAAATATTGCGGCGCCTATGAGAAGGCCGGGATAAATGTGAAGCTTATCGCCCCAACCGACCCTGATGTGCCACCCCGCCTGGTGGCCGCTGGCAAGGCCGATGCGGCGCTGACCTACCAAACCCAGCTTTACCTGCTGGTGGACCAGGGCCTGCCCGTGCGCCGCACCGGTACGCTCATCAACCAGCCGCTGAACACCCTGACCGCGCTGAAGCGCAGCGGCGTAACCCGGCTGCAGGATTTGAAGGGCCGCAAGGTGGGGTATTCAGTGGCCGGGGTGGAGCCGGTGATTATCGGTGCCATGCTGAAACATGTTGGCATGAGCCTGAAGGATATTCAGCTCGTGAACGTGAATTTCGAACTCGTCTCTGCCCTGCGCTCGAACGAGGTGGATGCGGTGATCGGCACCTACCGGACCTACGAGGATATTCAGCTTGCAGAGGAGGGGCTGGACCCGGTGGTGTTCCTGCCGGAGGATTACGGCGTGCCGCCTTCGGACGAGCTGCTGTTGCTCTCGAATGTCAACGGGCTGAAAAATCCGGCACTGTCGGCGTTTCTTGGCGCGTTGAAGGAAGGTGTTGCCGCGCTGAAGGCTGACCCGGACGGAATGCTGACGAAATTCCTGAAGGATAATCCGAGCCTGAATGACAAGCTGGATATTGCCTCGTGGCACGCGCTGCCGCCTTATTTCGATACCGAT
>JAKBCD010000360.1 GCA_021808205.1 Pseudomonadota bacterium
CTGCTGCAACCCGGTTGGCGAGGTCACGTTAATCTCGGTCAGATAATCGCCAATCACGTCGATGCCGGTGAACAGCAGCCCCTGCGCCTTCAGCGTCGGGCCGATGGCGGCGCAAATCTCCTGCTCCCGCGCCGTCAGCTTCGTTGGCTCCGCAACCCCGCCCGCGTGCATGTTGGAGCGCGAATCTCCCTCCGCCGGCAAGCGGTTGAGCGCCCCCAACGGCTCGCCGTCGATCAGGATAATCCGCTTATCCCCCTTGCGCACGGCGGGCTCGTAGCGCTGCACCATCAAGGGTTCGCGGGAGGCCGTGAAGAACATATCCAGCAGCGAGCCCAAATTCTCGTCATCCGGCTTGATGCGGAACACGCCGACACCGCCATTGCCGAAAAGCGGCTTCACGATGATGTCGTTATGCCGGGCCCGGAAATCCCGTATGGCGCCACGGTCCCAGGAGATCAGCGTGGGGGGCATAAGTTGCGGAAAATGCGTTACCAGCAGCTTCTCCGGCGCGTTGCGCACGGAAGCCGGGTTGTTCACCACCAGCGTCCTGGGGTGGATATGCTCCAGCAGATGGGTGGCGGTGATATAGGCCATATCAAAAGGCGGGTCCTGGCGCATCAGCACCACATCCATGCCGCCAAGATCGGCCACATGCTCCGGCCCGAACGTATAATGCGCGCCTTCAACGGCTTGCACGCTCACCGGCTTCACCCGCGCCTTCAGCACCGCATCCTCCAGCCACATATGCGGCACCTCGTAATGCCAGAGCTTGTGGCCGCGGCCTTGAGCTTCCAGCATCAGCGCAAAGGTCGAATCGCCGGTAATGTCGATACCGTGCAGCGGGTCCATCTGCACGGCGATATTCAGAGACGCCATTTCATCCTCACTTCAAGCCTGCGCAGGCTATCAGGAGGCAGCCCCTTGCTCCAGTGCCGCGGCGGTGGTTGGCTTTTCCAAGCTTTGCATACAGCTCTCGGGGTTGTCTCCCGCGTCCGGTATCACGGCTGCCACGCGGGGTATGCCTTGCGCATCCGGATAAAGAAACACATTCATCCCGCAGCTCGCCGAATGGTAAAGCCAGACCTGCGCTGGCCCGTCCACCCGGCGCAGCAACGGCGCACCCAAATCCGCGTCAAGCACTTGTGGCGAAGAGCCTTGCAGGGCCTGTACCGACACGGGCAACGCGTTATCAGTCAGCGAGGTTTGCGGGGCTGGAGCCGTGCAGGCGCTGAGCAAACCAAGCGTGGCCGCGCACATTACACTCGTGAAAGCCGGCCACTTTGCCATGAAGCCTCAAGGTTTTAAAATTTGCCCATTTCCCCATAACAAATTCAAAATGCGCTGGCACCGGGCAGAATCGCTTATCAACAAATTTTTTTGCCGCGAGCCGCCTGTTCGCGATCACATTTCTTTCAAAACGGCGCCTTATTCATGCCTTTGTTACCAGGCAATCTACGCAGTATGAACAGGCGTCCAGCCTGTGACATGAAAAGGGTAAAGATATGCCTGCCAATATGCTGAAAACCGAAGCTCAACTTCGGACCGCCGTGATCGACCGGTTGATCGCCGCCTCTTTGAGCGACGGCAAACCCGCGCGTGAGGCAACGCTGGAGCGCTGGCGCTCGCTGAGCACCAAGCCCGCACAGACCAGCGAAGGCCAGGCCGCCTGATACTGGCTTGCCGGCACAATCTGGCGGCCCTGTGCGGGCGCCCCACATTGTAGCCGGCCTTTCTGGGGCCGGATTTTATCGGCTTTCCTTAAATATTGTGTTATTTCCCTGCCGACAGAAACTAGCGCTTGGCCGCTAAGCGGCAGGCCCTATATTTCCTCCAGCCTATCGTGCTGGAGGATAAACTCGAATGAGTGCTATTAATGAAACAGAATTTCCGTTCACCCTGAGCGACGCCGAATGGCGCCAGCGCCTGACGCCGGATCAATATGCCATTCTGCGGGAGCACGCGACGGAGGCCCCCGGAAGCTGCGCCCTTAATTACGAGAAGCGGGCAGGCAGCTTCAGCTGTGCCGGCTGCGGCCAGACCCTTTTCGTGGCGAACACCAAATTTGAAAGCGGCACGGGCTGGCCGAGTTTTAACGACCCGGTTGAAGGCGCCATCGGCACCAATGTCGACCGGAGCCACGGGATGATCCGCATCGAGGCCCATTGCAGTAATTGCGGCGGCCATCTGGGCCATGTGTTCGAAGATGGCCCGCCGCCAACCGGCCTGCGTTATTGCATCAATGGCCTTGTCCTGAATTTTCATCCGGCGGGCTGAGGTCTCAGACGGCACAGCCAGCGTCCGCGCAATAAAAAACCTGCCTTGTATAACAAGGCAGGTTTTTTTGACTTCAGCTTGATCAGACGAAGCTGATAACGTGACCGCTGCCGCTGACGGAAAGCTGCGAGGTGGAAACACCCTTGAGCGTGATCTGCGTGCCGTCGCTGAGCAGGATGCTGGTGCCACCGCCGCCAAACGCCGCCTGCATTGTGTCGAAGGTGGGGGCATTCGGGCCAAACCCGGTATTATCGACCAAATAGATATGATCGCTGGCACCAAAGTCGGTAATGGTAAGGACGCTGCCCCCCAAAGTGGCCAAGCCGCTGCCGGTGGAAACCGCGCCCAGTATGTCATAAACGTTGGAGGCGCCCGTAACGGTGGAGCCGGTCAGGGTCGTCGCGGTCAGATTGCCCAACAGGAAGTCCTGCGCGCCAGAGCCGCCAGCAGAAACCACGTCGCCCACCGCGGTGGTCATGCCGATGCCAACATTCTCCAGGCCAACCTGGAACACGTTGTTAACACCGCCACCGATCAGGGTTTCTGCGCCCACACCGGTATAGAGGTAGTTCTGATTACCACCAGCAATCAGCGTATCACTGGCGCCGCCGCCAACCAGCGTGGAATCGCCGGTGCCGCCATTCAGCAGGTTGAACCCGCCACGGCCACCCACGAAATAGCCACCGCCAGCGCCACCGAATGCAGTTACCGCATTCACGGCGTAGATGTTGCCACCGCCCGCCGTGGTGTAGGAGCCGGAGTAGATGGTCTGCGCCGCGCTGGAGTTGTTAATGAAGTCCAGGCTGCCGCCGGCGTTGGTAAGGAACACC
>JAKBCD010000361.1 GCA_021808205.1 Pseudomonadota bacterium
CGGCGCCAAACCGGCCGAAACCTATCTCAACATCAAAAAACTGCTGGAGATCGCCCGCCGCGCCGGGGCGGATGCGGTGCATCCCGGTTATGGGCTTCTCTCCGAGCGCGCCGAATTCGCCCGCGAAGTGGCCAACGCCGGGCTGACCTGGATCGGCCCGGATGCGGGTGTGATCGACGCGCTGGGGGACAAAATTTCCGCCCGCCGCATCGCCCAATCCGTTGGCGCGCCCTTAGTGGCGGGCAGCGATGACCCGGTGGAAACGGCGGAAGAAGCCGTTGCCTTCGCCAAACAGCACGGCCTGCCCATCGCCATCAAGGCGGCCCATGGCGGCGGCGGGCGCGGCATGAAGGTGGCCCGCACGCTGAGCGAGGTGGCCGAACTTTACGAATCAGCCGTGCGCGAGGCAAAGGCCGCCTTCGGGCGCGGCGAATGCTATGTGGAACGTTTTCTGGACCGCCCCCGCCATATCGAGGCGCAGATGATTGCAGACAAACACGGCAAGGTGGTGGTGCTCGGCACGCGCGACTGCTCCATCCAGCGCCGCAATCAGAAACTTATCGAGGAAGCGCCAGCACCTTTCATCACGGATGAACAGCGCCGTACCATCGAGGATGCAGCAAGGCGCATTTGTGTGGCGGCGAAATATTCGAGCGCCGGCACGGTGGAATTTCTGCTGGGGCAGGACGGTACAGTTTCTTTTCTTGAAGTAAATACCAGGTTGCAGGTGGAACACCCGGTAACTGAGGAAACCACCGGAGTCGACCTGGTGGTCGAGCAGTTTCGCATCGCCGATGGTAAAAACCTGGAGATTTCCGAAACGCCGCCGCGCGGCCACGCCATCGAATTTCGCATCAACGCCGAAGACCCGGCCAAGGGCTTTCTGCCCACGCCCGCGCAAATCACCCGGTTCGCGCCCCCCAGCGGCCCGGGCATCCGGCTGGATAGCGGGGTGGTCTCCGGCTCTACCATTCCCGGTGACTATGATTCCCTCATCGCCAAGCTGATCGTCACCGGCAACACCCGCGCGCAGGCGCTGGCCCGCGCCCGCCGGGCTTTAAGCGAATTTGTCGTCGAAGGCCCGGCCACGGTGCTGCCCTTCCATAAGGCGGTTCTCGACCATCCTGATTTCACCGGCGAAAATGGCTTTGCCGTGCATACGCGCTGGATCGAAACGGATTTCGCCACCAGGCTGGAAGCAGTACCCCGCCCCGTGCCGGCCGAGGCTGCCGGGCTTTTGCGCATGGATATTGAGATCGACGGCAAGCGTCACGAAATCGGCCTGCCGCGCGCGCTGCTTGCCGGGTTTGCCGCCACGCCCACGCCACAGGCAGCGCCCGCACAGGATGACAGCGCGATTGTCGCCCCCGTTGCCGGAAACTTGCAGGGCTGGAAGATCGAGGACAAGGCGCAAGTACGGGAAGGCGACCTCATCGCCGTGATTGAGGCGATGAAGATGGAGGTGCGGATTACCGCTCCGCGCCCCGGCAGGCTCCGGCTGCGCGCCGCCCAGGGCGATGCGCTGAACGCGGGGGGCATCATCGCCAGCTACGAATAGCTGCCCACCGGTTCACGCCCCGGCCAACTTGCTCTAAGACCCCCGGCAGTTTCCCACCGCCGAGGTTTTCAAGTGATCCGCCTGGACAATATCAGCAAGCAGAACGGCCCCCGCCTGATCTTCATCGAGGCGTCGGCGGCGTTGCAGAAGGGCGAGAAGATCGGCCTGGTCGGCCCCAACGGGGCTGGCAAATCCTCACTTTTCCGCCTCATTACCGGCCAGGATGAGCCGGATGAAGGCCAGATTTTAACCGATAAAGGCATCACCATCGGCCTGTTCAGCCAGGATGTGGGTGAAATGGCGGGCCACAGCGCCGTGGCGGAGGTGATGAACGGCGCCGGGCCGGTGAGCGAGGTGGCCGCCGAGCTGGCCCAATTGGAAGCCGACCTCGCCGACCCGGACAAGTTCGAGCAGATGGAAGCCATTCTGGATCGCTTCGGCGAGGTGCAGGCGCGGTTTGAGGAGCTGGGCGGCTACGCGCTGGATGCCAAGGCCCGCGAGGTTCTGCACGGGCTCGGTTTCTCCCAGGAGATGATGGAAGGCGATGTCGGCCGCCTTTCCGGCGGGTGGAAGATGCGCGTCGCCCTGGCCCGCATCCTGCTCATGCGCCCGGACGTGATGCTGCTCGACGAACCCTCCAACCATCTGGATCTGGAAAGCCTGATCTGGCTGGAGCAATTTCTGGCCGGGTATGACGGCGCATTGCTGATGACCTCGCACGACCGCGAGTTCATGAACCGCATCATCAACAAGGTTATCGAGATCGATGCAGGCAATCTCAACAGCTATTCCGGCGATTATGAATTCTATGCCCGCCAGGCGGCGTTGAACGAGAAGCATCAGCAGGCGCAATTTGAGCGCCAGCAGGCGATGCTGGCCAAGGAGATCGCCTTTATCGAGCGGTTCAAGGCCCGCGCCAGCCACGCCGCCCAGGTGCAGAGCCGGGTGAAAAAGCTGGATAAGATCGAGCGCGTGGAACCGCCCAAGCGCCGCCAGACCATCGAGTTCGATTTCAAACCCGCCCCGCGCTCGGGCGACGATGTGGCGAATCTGCGTGGTGTTTCCAAAGCCTATGGCAGCAAAACCATTTATGACAATCTGGACCTGCTGATCCGCCGCAAGGAGCGCGCTTGCGTGCTCGGCATTAATGGTGCTGGCAAATCCACCTTGCTCAAACTCGTCACCGGCACCTCCGCGCCGGATGCGGGCTCAGTTACCCTCGGCGGCAGCGTGAAGATGGGTTATTTCGCCCAGCACGCCATGGATCTGCTGGATGGCGAGGCCACGGTGTTTGAAGCCCTGGATAACGCCTTCCCCCATGCTGGCCAGGGCAGCCTGCGCGCCCTTGCCGGCGCCTTCGGCTTCTCTGGCGATGAGGTGGAAAAGCGCGTGCGGGTACTTTCCGGCGGCGAGAAAGCCCGGCTGGTGATGGCGCTGATGCTGTTCGACCCGCCGAACTTTCTGGTACTGGATGAGCCAACCAACCATCTCGACCTCGCCACCAAGGAAATGCTCATCAAGTCGCTGGCAAAT
>JAKBCD010000362.1 GCA_021808205.1 Pseudomonadota bacterium
CTCACGGATCATCTTGATATCATGCATGTTCGGAGTCTTTTACTGTTTTGGTTTCGTCCTCGGCCGCATCATCCTCAGCCATTTTCTCGTATTTTGGTTCGACAATCCGCACTAAAAACAGCGAAATTTCGAACAGGAAAATCAGCAGCCCGGCCATGATGCACTGGCTTGGCACATCCGGCGGGGCCATGATTGCCGCGACAATAAAGCAGCCCACATAGGCATAGCGCCGGTATTTCTTCAGGCCCGCATAATTCACGATGCCCACCTTCCCCAGCAATGTAAGCAGCACCGGCAGCTCAAAGCTGAGCCCGAAGGCAAAGATCAGTTTCATAACGATATTTAAATAATCTGCCACCTTCGGCAGCAATTCGATATCAACCGTGCCGCCTGATTGCTGGAAGGAAAGGAAAAATTTCCACGCAACGGGAAAGAACACATAATATGCCAGCGCCCCGCCGCTGAAAAACAATATTGGGGTGGCAATAAGAAAGGGCAGCAATGCCCGCTTCTCGCGCTTGTATAGCCCTGGTGCCACAAACAGCCAGATCTGTGCCGCCACGATGGGGAAAGAGATGAACGCCGCGGCAAATACCGCCACCTTCACATAGGTAAAAAACGCCTCGTAAAGCGCTGTGTAGATAAGCTCCGGCTTCTGCCCCTGCGCCTCCAGTGCGTGCGCCAGAGGTGCCGCCAGAAAGTCATAAATTCGCGGAGCGAAATGATAGCAGATCACGAAAAAAATAATAAAGGTCACGGCCGACCAGATAAGCCTGCGGCGCAGCTCCCCTAAATGCTCAAGCAGCGGCATTTCCTTGTCGTTGATTTCATCGTCATCAGCGGCCATGCGCTAAAAGCCCCAGCGCCTGGTGCCAGGCGGGATGAAGGCCGGCATCGCGGCCTTGCGCGCCGCATCTGGGGGGATGGCCGCAGGCGCATCCGGCGGCATTTCCTCCACAGGCGTGGGCGGCTTGTAGGGCGTGGTCGCCAGACCCTCGTTCACATCCTTCACGGTGGCGCGCAAGAAACCATCAGGGTCCAGCGTGGTCTCAGCGGCGGCACGGAAATCAAAACGCCGGAGCTTGTCGATCTCGCTTTTAACATCGGAGAGGTTAGCCTCGCGCATCATCTCATCCACATGGCCCTGGAATTCAGCGGCCATGCCCCTGGCTTTTTTAATAAGCCCGGTAACGGTGCGAATGGCGACAGGCAAATCCTTTGGCCCGATGGCAATGAGCGCCACCGCCATGATCAGCCCGATCTCACCCCATGAAAATCCAAACATCGCGCAGGCTTGCTAGCAGGCCCTCACGCGGATGGCAAAGCCGCAGCAATGCGCGCAAGCGCTGCGTCGTTCACCCCAAGCTGACGTAAATGCGCCACGGTATTGTCGAAATATTCCCGGCAGGTGCCAAGGTCCCCACGGCCCGAAGCGATCAACGCCGCCGCCTCGTCCGTGGTGAGATCCTTGATGTAACGCGGATGACGAGGGTTGATGACAAAGGTGATGGCGCGCATGCGTTTCTCCCCGGCCTCCAGCTTCACCCAGCGGGCATTATAGGCCCCGCCATACATTTCCCGCTGCCAGATAAGCGCCAGTTCCTGCCGGATTTTCGTCGGCTTTATGCGAAAGGCAACGCCCCGGCAGGCCCCGCCTTTATCCAAAGCCAGCATCAGCCCCGGCGTTTCCGGCGTGCCGCGACCCATATGCAATTTTAGGCAGAACCGCCGGTGCCAGCCGCGCACCAGGGCACAGCTCTGTTCGTCATAATCAAACGCAGGGTTCCAGATAAGCGAGCCATAGCCGAACACCCAAAGATCCTCACCCGCTGGATGCTCCTTCAGGGTGCGATCGAATAGTGCCGCCATCTCCGTATCCGAGCGCCAGCGCATTTCAGGATGTTTCTGGGCATATTCCCGCAGGCGGGCACGCAGCGTGCCATCCATCAAGGTCTGCCGGGTGATGCGAAGTGGGCTCATTCCGGCGCGCTTTCGCTGGCCGGAATGGCGTCGGGCATTCCCGGTCCAGGCTCAATCGGCAGTTCGGCGCCCTGCGGAACGCCGACAAACGTGAGGCCGGTAGGGTCGATCAGCAATTCCTCGCGTTTTGGCAGTTCCCGCAAATCGTTCAACCCGAACTGCGCCAAAAACGCGGGTGTGGTGCCCCAAAGCGTCGGGCGGCCTGGCGTCTCCTTGCGGCCCTTGGGTGTTACAAGGCCGTTTTCCAGCAGCAAGTCCAAGGTGTTCTGAGACAGCGCCGCACCGCGGATCTCCTCGATCTCGGTACGTGTGACCGGCTGATGATAGGCGATGATGGCCAAGCTCTCCATTGCCACGCGCGGCAGCCGGCGCGGCAGCTCCACCACCTTGCGCAAGGCGGGTGCGAGGTCCGGCGCGGTACGGAACTGCCACCCCCCGCCCACCATCACGATATTCACACCGTGCGCCTCGTAGGCCTGGGTCAAAGCCGCCATCACCGCATCCACATCCGTATCCTCGGGCAACAGATTAGCCAGCATGCGCGCCGTTATGGGCTGGCTGGCCGCGAATATCGCTGCCTCGGCCAAGCGCATCGCCGGGGTGAACGCCTCAGCCGTCAAAACCTTCACCTTCTTCCCTCTGGCGCATCAGAATCGGTCCAAATCTCTCATCCTGTCGCAAATCTAACTTCCCATGCTTGGCCATTTCCAGCCCCGCGATGAGAGTTGAGGAGATGGCTGCCCGGCGTGGAATGCCATCCCCCAACCCTTCGGGCAAAAATTGCTCTAAACTGGCCCAGTCTGGTAAGGAACCAAGCAGCCGCCCAACGCGCTGCAAGGCATCCTGCACCGAGAAATACATCATCGGCTTGGGGCGGTATTGCTGCTTGCCCCCTGCCCTCCGCCGCGCAGCCAGATAGGCCGAGAGTAGCCCGGTCATCTCCAGCTTCAGGCGGGAGCGGTCCAGCTCCGTCAGCTCCTCGGGGATGCCACGCTCAAACACGTCCCAGCCGAGTTGCGGGCGCGCCCCCATCCACCCCGCCGCCGCACGCATGGCCTGCAAATCCAGCAGCCGGGCTTGCAAGATATCCGCGGCGACCTCC
>JAKBCD010000363.1 GCA_021808205.1 Pseudomonadota bacterium
GGCGGGGCTGCTATGCCCAGCGGCATTATGGAACCTCGAACTGGGACAGCTGGGGGTCATTGATGGGGTACTGCTTATCGCTGGATTGATGAGCATGTGCCGCAATCAAGCTGTTGCGGGAGGGATTCTGGGATTACTGGCGTGCAAGCCACAAGCCGGTATTTTGGTGCCTTTCGTCCTGTTTGCGGCAAGAAACTGGGCTGCTTTTTTTTATTTCATGGGCGCGGTGGTCATTTTAGGCTTTTTGACAGTTATCGTTTTCGGACCTGATGCATGGCTGGCTTATGAAAAAATTGGCCGCGTCCATACGGCATCCGTGCTGCAGGCGCCATTTAATTCTCATGCATATACTAGCGTAGGAGTTTCCATTTTCTGGATGCTTCGCAGCTTCGGCGCGTCTCTGACATCTGCATATTTTGGGCAGGTATTTTGCACGGTTGCCGCAGTCATCTGCTGCTTCTTGGTGTGGCGGCAACGGGAGCTTCCGCACCTGGACAAGGTGGGAATAGCCGTATTGTTATCTCTTCTGGCGACACCGTATGGCTATGTGAACGATATGTCTGGCGCGTCCATCATGCTGGCCGCTTTTGCCGAAAGACGAAGATGGCATTTGCATGTTTCTGATGTTCTGTTTTGGCTATGGCCGGCCTTCTGCCAATTAGCCGCCGAGCGTACGGGTATTCTCTTCACCCCGTTGGTGGTTATGTTTTCCACTTTGTGTGTCATGCGGGAGGCGGGGCTTTTTAAGTCCCCTCCCGAAGGCGTCAGGGCATGAAAGCCAGGCTTCTTGCTTATGCTCGCTTTATCAACCGCTTCGCAGGCACGCTCCTGCTGCTCGCTTTCTGGGGCGTCTTGTTACATGCTTTCGCCGTGCATATGGCGCCGAGGCTTCACTATCTTGCGGGGGCGCCCATTGGCAACGATCTACCCTGCCACACGCCAGAATGTGATTTCGGGGTGTTCTGGCCAGCTGGTATATTGGCTGGATCTGGCAATTTCAATGCGCTCTACAATCATTGTCAATTCGGCAAAACCGCAGCGGCGATTCTGAATACCAAAGGCTATATCGAGCATTTTCTTTATCCACCGTCAATGCTTCCGCTCGTGGCGGGCATATCCTTCTTTCCCTTTGAAATTGCCGCCTTCATATGGATGTTCGGGCAATTGCTTCTTGCCGCGGTACTATTTCGTGCGGCGCGGTTCCCCTGGCCGGTTATCCTTGTGGCGTTGCTTAGTCCGGCGGCATTGTTTGGCACGGAAATCGGGCAGGTCGGCGTCATCTGCGATGCGCTGCTCGTCTCTGGCTTGGTTCTTGCCCGGCCGCAGCCAAAAACCGGCGGCGCCTTGCTTGGCCTACTCGCCATCAAGCCGCAGGTGGGTATTCTGGCGCCCTTCGCGCTGTGTTTTCGCCGTCAGTGGCGCGCCCTCCTGTTCGCGCTCCTGGCTAGCGTCGCATTAAACGGCATCGCCATAGCTTGGTTCGGCCTGGCGCCGTGGCACGCGTTTTTTGCCGAGGATCATCAAGCTGTTTCGGTCATGCTCAATCGGCCGTTCGTCTCTAGCACCTATCAAGGCTGGGGCGTTTCCACTTTCTGGATGGCGCGGAGCTTCGGCGCCGGGGCTGGCCTTGCCAGATTTATTCAATCCGCCGTGGCCATTGTCGCGGTCGTGGCACTCTATCTTTTCCGGCACCGGAAAAATTTTGTGGAACTGGCGGTTTATCTATCCTTGCTGGCCTCGCCCTATGATTTTACCTACGGCATGGTCGCCTTTTCCCTCATGCTCGCCGAATCCGCTCGCCAGCGTGGCTGGCGCATTGGCCTGCTGGACGCCGTACTCTTCCTTTGGCCCGGCCTTTGTCTGGTTGTCTCGATCAAGACGGGCCATGAACTCACCCCGCTCGTCGTCCTGGCCGCCCTGCTGCGTGCGGCTTTGCCCGCCCGCCCGGCTGTGCTACCCGCGCCCGCACAGGAGTAGAGTTATGGCGAAAAGTGAGTTTCTGGCCGAGGCGAAGGCCCGCGGCTTCATCTTCCAATGCACCGATGAGGCGGCCCTTGACGAGGCTTGCGCCGCCGGCGCCATCGCCGGCTATGCCGGGTTCGATCTCACCGCCGACTCTTTGCATGTCGGCCACATGATCCCGATCATGCTGCTGCGCTTGTTCCAGCGCCATGGCCACCGCCCGGTGGCGCTGATGGGCGGTGGCACCACCCGCATCGGCGACCCATCTTTCCGCGAGGAAGCCCGCCAGCTTCTTTCCGACGAACAGATCGCCCAAAACCTCACCGGCATCCGCCGTAACCTGGAAGCCTTCATCAATTTCGGAACCGGCCCGCAGGACGCCATTCTGGTAAACAACGCGGACTGGCTGGACAATCTCTCTTACATTGGCCTGCTGCGCGAGGTGGGGGTGCATTTCTCCGTCAACCGCATGCTGTCCTTCGATTCCGTGAAATCCCGGCTGGACCGCGAGCAGGGCCTTACCTTCCTGGAATTCAACTACTCCATCCTACAAAGCTACGATTTCCGGGAGCTGAACCGCCGTGCAGGGGTGGTGCTGCAAATGGGCGGGTCGGACCAATGGGGCAATATCGTCTCTGGAATCGAGCTTGTACGCCGGACAGACCAGAAAACCGTGTTCGGCCTTACCACGCCGCTCATCACCACCGCCTCCGGGCAGAAAATGGGCAAGAGCGCCGCCGGCGCGGTCTGGCTCTCGGCCGATAAGCTAAGCTCCTATAATTACTGGCAATTCTGGCGCAACACGGAGGATGCCGATGTCGGCCGCTTCCTGCGCCTGTTCACAGACCTGCCTTTGGACGAGATCGCCCGGCTGGAAGCCCTTGGCGGTGCCGAGATCAACCAGGCCAAGATCATCCTGGCCACCGAAGCCACCGCGCTCGCCCATGGCCGTGCCGTCGCCGAGGAAGCGGCGGAGGCCGCCCGCAAGCTGTTCACCGAAGGTGTGGCGGCAGGCGCCATCCCCAGCATCAGCCTCACGGCGGCGGAATTTGGGGACGGGCTGCCCGCTTTTGCCCTGCTGGTGAAAGCCGGTTTGGCGGCTTCCAATGGCGAG
>JAKBCD010000364.1 GCA_021808205.1 Pseudomonadota bacterium
CCCTGAAAGCTTTACCCAATGCGCTGAGACCATCGTGCGGCATGTGGGCGATATCGGCCGGATGGTGGATGAATTTTCCTCCTTCGCCCGCATGCCGCAGCCGGTGATGCGCCCGGAATCACTGGAGCGGCTTGCCCGCGAGGCGATGGTGCTGCAGCGTGTGGCGAAACGGGACATTGAGTGGAGCGTAGAGATCGACACCCCTTTACGCGCCCAATGCGACCGCCGGCTGATCGGCCAGGCGCTGACGAATCTCTTGCAGAATGCCGCAGATGCAGTCGAAATGCGCGAAGGGGCGCGCCATGTTGCCTTGCGCCTTTACAGGCGAGGTGAGATGGCGGTGCTTAGCGTGACCGATGACGGGGTTGGCCTGCCGGAGACCGGACGGGACCGGCTGACCGAGCCTTATGTGACCCATAAGCCGAAAGGCACCGGCCTCGGGCTTGCCATTGTCGCCAAGATCATGGAGGACCACGGCGGGCGGCTTGAACTCAAAACCGCGCCGGGCGGAACCGGCGCCGAGGTCTGTTTGATTTTGCCAGCTCTACCGGAGACTGAGATGCTGGAGGATGCGAAGGAGTTGCCCGCCCGATGACCGAGATTTTAATCGTGGATGACGAGCCGGATATCCGGATGCTGGTCGAAGCGATTCTCAAAGATGAGGGTTACGAAGCCCGTAGCGCCGGCACCTCGGACGAGGCGCTGGCCGCGTATCGTGCGCGCCGCCCCTCCCTGGTGATCCTTGATGTCTGGCTGCAGGGCTCCAAGCTGGATGGTATCGGTATTCTGGACGTACTGCACCAGGAGGTGCCGCGCGTGCCGGTGGTGATGATCTCCGGCCATGGAACAATCGAAACCGCGGTTGCCGCCATCCAACGCGGTGCTTACGATTTCATTGAAAAACCATTCAATTCAGACCGTCTGCTGCTGGTGGTCAAACGCGCGCTGGAGGCCGCCAAACTGGAGCGCGAGAATGCCGAGCTGCGCCTGCGCGTGGGCAGCGACACTGACCTGACTGGCGAAGGCCATGGCATAGCCAGCCTGCGCAACGCGGTGGAGAAAGTTGCCCCCACCGGCTCACGCGTGCTGATCTCCGGCCCGCCGGGTTCGGGCAAGGAGACCGTGGCGCGGATAATCCACGCCAAGTCTCGCCGGGCGGATGGTCCCTTCGTGGTGATGAACTGCGCCATTCTGGCACCGGAAAAATTCGAGGCGGAGCTGTTTGGCATCGAAGCTGGAACAGAAGCCCCGCGCAAGCAGGGCGTGCTGGAACGCGCCCATGGCGGCACCCTGCTGCTCGACGAAGTTTCCGAATTACCCATGGAGATGCAGAGCAAAATCGCCCGCGTGCTGCAGGACCAGAGCTTTGAGCGCGTGGGTGGCGCTACGAGGGTGAAGGTGGATATCCGCGTGCTCGCCACCACGGCAAAGGACCTCCAGGCTGAAATCACGGAAGGCCGTTTCCGGGAAGATTTGTATTACAGGCTTTGCGTGGTCCCGCTGCGCGTGCCGCCCTTGAAGGAGCGGCGAGAGGATATTCCCGCCCTGGCCAATCATTTCCTGCAACACGCAGCGGAGATTTCCGGCCTGCCGGCCCGCTGCCTGGCCTCGGATGCCGTGGCGGCGTTGCAGGCGCATGACTGGCCGGGCAATGCCCGGCAGCTGCGCAACGTGATGGACTGGCTGATGATCATGCGCTCAAACGAGCCGGGAGAGCTGTTCCATGCCGAGCATCTGCCAACCGAGCTTGCCGCCCACGCGCCGCGCGCTTTAGCCATCGACCCGGCGGCGGACGTAATGGCGCTGCCGCTGCGTGAGGCGCGGGATGTGTTCGAAACGCAATATCTGCAGGCTCAGCTTCTGCGCTTTGGCGGCAACATCTCGCGCACGGCGAATTTTGTCGGCATGGAACGCAGCGCCCTGCACCGCAAGCTGAAGCAGCTTGGCATTGGTGCCGCCGAGGACAAGGTGGCCTGAACGCGTGCCTGACGACTGAGAGCAATATGCGTTTAGAGAGCGATGACTTTAGGTTCGCTCAATTTGTCAGCGAGCCTGAAGTCTGAATCGCCCTCTATCTCATTGTTTTAGTGGCGGATTCAGATTTTAGAGAGGATCGCACTCACGCGGTTCACGCGGTGCGCTCTTGTTCTTTGCTTTGGCGATCCTCTTTATATACCGGAATCGAGATGATGGCGCGTAGGCCAGGATGATTATCCTGCAGGTACAGCGTGCCGTTATGAAGCTGGGCAACGGCCACGACCAGCGCCAACCCCAGGCCTGAGCCCGCGGTGTTACGCGCTGACTCGGCACGGAAGAATCGCTGCGTTGCGCGGACCTTGTCCGTCTCCGCGATGCCGGGCCCGCGGTCGGCCACCGTGATCTGCACCACGTTGCCAGTTATCCTGGCTGAGAAATTGATGACTGTGAGGGATTCCGAAAACTTTAAAGCATTGTCGAGAAGATTCACCACCGCTTGCTGGATCAGGTCGCGGTCCGCCAGCACCGGCAGCGGCTCGGTGATCTCGGTATGAAGCACGATCTGCTTGTCCTCGGCAACGGCGCGATAAAGCTCATCAAGATCCAGCAGCACCGGCGCCAGGTTGATGGGCGCGAAAGCCGCGCGGCGCGAGCCGGCCTCGATTTCTGAAATGCGCAATAACGCCTCGAAGACCGATACGATACCATCGAGATCCTGGGTCGCGCGGTCGATGGCCGCCTGCATCTCCTCTTTGGTGCTGGCATGCAGTGCGGCATCCTCAAGCCGGCTGCGGGCGCGTGTAACCGGCGTACGCAGATCATGCGCGATGGCGTTGGAAACGTGGCGCACTCCATCCATCAACCGGGCGATGCGATCCAGCATTTCGTTGATGGACATCGCCAACTCATCGAATTCATCGCCCACGCCGCTCACCGGAACGCGGCGGGAAATATCGCCCCTGGCGATGGCCCCGGTGGTGGCGGAAATATTCCTGATAGTCCGCCGGAACACCGAGCGGATGAACAGCGCACCCAGAATACCCAGCGCCATCATCAGGCTCAACGCCCAGATCAGCCCAGCTCGCAGCACGTTGCG
>JAKBCD010000004.1:0-15847 GCA_021808205.1 Pseudomonadota bacterium
GCCGGGCACGGCCTAAACTCCTCCACATGGTTCAAAGCAGAACAGACAAATCCTGGCACGGCATCAAACTGACCAGCTTCGAGGCTGCCGCCGACCCTGACGCGCCGCCGGTAATGGTGACACTGCCCGCCGCCTGGGGACAAAAAGCGGCCGACGCGCTCGCCGCCATTCTTCCGGGCAGGCGCATGCTGCACATCGCCGAGGCAGCGGAAGCCTGGATCGCCCCTATCGCCGCGCGCGCCGCCGCCGCCGAGCTGGAGGATGGCATCTCTGCCGCGCTGCACGCGTTGCTGGCCGCACATCGGGGCAGCCCCAGCGGCAATATTTGGCGCAACAGGGCGACCGGGCAGTCGGGCTTCGTGTTCAACCCCTCGGCTTATTTAAGCGACGAGGGTGTGTTTAACATCGTAGCGCTTGGACATGATGTGCGTCTGGCGGTTACGGCGCTGACACTTTCCGCGCCCTGCGAACACCGGCTGCGGATCGGCTTCACGGATTTCAACCTGTTGCTCGCTAGGCTGGGAATTGCCTATGACTCCCAGGAGGCGCGGGATCTTGCGGTTACGCTGAGCGGCTTTATGGGCGCCGAGGCAGATGCCGCCTCGGCCCGGTTGCTGGCCCGCAGCACCGCCCCTGGCTACCGCATCACAGCTGCGAAACTGCCGGCAACCTGCCCCCTGCCCGGGCTACTGCCGGCTGCGGCTGCAGCCCAGGAGGCCGCGCTTGAGTGCCGCACCCGCCGCCACGAGACATTGCTGGGCTTTTTTAACGAGCCGGAGATCGAAGCGCTTCTGGGCGCGGCGCAGGTGAATTTTGCCCCTGCCCTCTCGGTGCTGGATGAGGATGGCAGCCTGGCGCATTGGGCCATGCACTCGCTCGCCGCGCGCGGCCTGAGCGCGGAGCGCGCCCTGGCCCATGTGCTGAGCGGGGAGGAGGTTTTCAGTATTCCCCGTATTGCCGCCCATGCTGCGATGCACGATGCTCTGGCTCCCTTGGTGCCGGTGATGCCCGTGCGCCCCACCGCCCCGGCAACACCCCGCCGCGCCTCCGCCCGCGAGATGCTGCCAACCCGGCGCAGCGGCTACACCCAGAAAGTGGCCGTGGGCGGGCATAAGCTGTTCCTCTCCACGGGTGAATACAAGGACGGGCGGCTCGGCGAGATCTTCATTGCCCTTCACAAGGAGGGTCCAGCCTTCCGCGGGCTGATGGACGCCTTCGCCATCTCGATCAGTATCGGCCTGCAGCACGGGGTGAGCCTGGAGGACTACGTGGAGGCCTTCACTTTCACACGCTTCGGACCGTCCGGCGTGGTGGAGGGCGACTCCGCCGTGCCCGCCGCCACCTCCATGCTGGACTATGTGTTTCGCAATCTGGCGATGAATTATCTGGGCCAGACCAACCTCCCTCCGGCCACCATTGACGAACCGGACGAGCTGGGCGACGGTGCTGCTGAACGCGCGCCGTTGCTGCCGCTGGACCTGCCAACCCCGGCTCCGCGCGAGCGCCGACGCAATTTGAAACTGGTGAGCTGACAACATGAGCATTTCTGCGCGCTTGTCCGAGTTAGGTATCACCCTGCCGCAGGCCATGGCACCGGTTGCGAATTATGTGCCTGTGAGCCTCACCGGGAATCTGGTCACGGTGAGCGGCCAGCTTCCCGCAATTTCCGGCAAAGTGGCTGTAACCGGCAAGCTGGGGGCGGGTATCTCCCTCGAAGAAGGACGTCACGCAGCACGGCTTTGCCTGATCAACGTGCTGGCCCAGCTTCAGGCCGCATTGCCCGGCGGACTGGATAGTATCACCAAGGTGGTGCGTCTCGGCGGTTTCATTGCCTGCATGCCGGATTTTACCCAGCACGCAGTGGTTATGAACGGCGCCTCTGACCTTGCGGTAGCGGTGTTTGGCGAGGCTGGTCGCCATGCGCGCTCGACCGTCGGCGTGGCATCCCTGCCGCTAGACGCCGCGGTTGAGGTTGAGGGGCTGTTTTATATCGGCTAATCCCCGTTTTCCGGCGATATAAAACTTTTTTCTGCCGTTTTGTCCTGGCTATAAGCAAAGCATGAGCCATAGCGACAATCTGCTTTTGCCAATGCGCATGGCGGTGAACATCCTGCTGGACGGTGCACTGGCAGCGCTGGCGGTGGGGCTGAGCTTCTGGCTTGCCAATCCAGCCGCGCCGGTGCCGCAGCCGCACTTGCTGCCACTGGCCGGAGCGGGCGCCATCTGGCTCATTGGCATTCCTTTCGGGCTTTCCCGGCTGCATTGGCGCTTTGTTTCGCTGCGCGACCTGGTGTTGATTGGCGTTGCCGCCATCGTCACCACACTTATGCTGACGCTCCTGATGGTGGGTACCGGCTTTGCCCTGCCCTCACCGGCATTCCCGGTTATTCTTACGCTCGTGCTGGCGGCGGCACTTACTGTGCCGAAGCTGCTATACCGGCTGGTGCGCCAGCCGCGCGGCGCGCACGCAGCGGCGCAGACCGCACTGCTGGTGGGCGATGGCGAGCATGCCGAGCTGTTTCTCTCTGCCCATGCGCAGCAGCGGGGCGCGCCCTACCGCATTACCGGGCTTATCGCGCTATCTGAAAAACATATCGGCCGGCGCGTGCATGGGCTGGATGTGCTGAGCGCGGCCGAACGCGGCGAGACGATGTTGGACCGACTGGCGGAAAAGCCTGATTTGTTGATCGTCACCGCGCCGCAATTCACCGGGGACCGGTTGAAGACGCTAATGCGCGTTGCCGAGGCCCGCAATATCCGCGTTATGCGCGCGCCCAGCCTGACCCGGCTGGCGCCAGCGGACCAGAAGATGGCGCTGCAGCCCATCGCCATTGAGGATCTGCTCAACCGCCGCCAGGTGCGGCTGGACCATGAGGCGATGGCGGCTCTCATCGCCGACCGGCGCGTGATGGTAACCGGGGCGGGCGGCAGCATCGGCGCCGAGCTGTGCCGCCAGCTCGCCGGGTTCGGCCCATCGGAAATTTTGCTTCTGGACTCCTGTGAATTCGCGCTTTGGCAGATCGACCTCGAGTTAAAGGAACTGGCCCCGGCTTTACCGCGCCGGACGGTGGTGGCGGATGTACGGGACGAGGCGCATATCCGCGCCATCGCCCTGGATTTCGCGCCGGAGCTGGTGTTCCATGCGGCGGCGCTGAAGCATGTGCCAATTGTGGAGGCCAACCGGCTGGAGGGTTTGCGCACCAATGCCCTGGGCACGCAGGTCGTGGCGGATGCCGCGGCGAATGCCGGGGCAAAACTGATGGTGCTGATCTCGACCGACAAGGCAGTGAACCCAAGCTCGGTGATGGGCGCCTCTAAGCGCCTGGCGGAGATGTATGCACAGGCGCTGGACGTTCGCGCACGGCATGAGCTTCAGGGCATGCGGTGCGTGACGGTACGGTTTGGCAACGTGCTTGGTTCCACCGGCTCGGTGGTGCCGCTGTTCCGCCGCCAACTGGCCCAGGGAGGTCCGCTCACCGTAACCGACCCCGCCATGCAGCGCTATTTCATGACCGTGCGCGAGGCCGTGGGGCTGGTGCTGCAGGCGTCCACCGTGGGCTGCGGGGAAGCAGCCATCCCGGATGGCGGCATCTTCGTACTGGATATGGGCGAGCCGGTGAAAATCGTGGACCTCGCCAGGCAGATGATCCGCCTGGCAGGGCTGAAGCCGGGTGAGGATATCCAGATTGAATTCACCGGGCTGCGGCCGGGGGAAAAGCTGTTCGAAGAGCTGTTCCACGGCGCCGAAGAGCCGGTGCCGACTGAACATGAGGGGCTGCTGATGGCTACCCCGCGGCTTGTCGACCTTGCTGGCGTGACCGCCGCGATGGTGGAGCTGGCCACCGCCGCCAGCGCGGGGAACGAGGCTGAAGCCATGGCGTTGCTGCACAAAATGGTGCCGGAATTTTTAAGCCCCACGGGTCTCGCCGTGCCGCGTGCGGCGGAGTAGTCTGCCCCCCCATGAACGCGCAAAACTTTCCGCCGATCCAGTTTCTCGACCTCAAGGCGCAGCAGGCGAGGCTGGGGCAAGGTTTGAAGGACCGGCTCGATGCGGTGCTGGCGCACGGGCAATATATTCTGGGGCCCGAAGTACTGGAGCTGGAGGCCAAACTGGCCGCCTTCTGCGGTACCGCCCATTGCGTGAGCGTGAGCTCCGGCACGGATGCGCTGCAGATCGCGATGATGGCGGAAGGCATCGGGCGGGGGGATGCGGTGTTTCTGCCCGCCTTCACCTACACCGCGACCGCCGAAGTACCGCTGCTGCTGGGGGCCACGCCGGTATTCGTGGATGTTGATCCGCGGACCTTCCAGATTGACCTCGCCAGCCTGCAAGAGCGCATCGAGACCGTGAAACGCGCGGGTAAATTAAAACCGCGCGCCATCATCGGCGTGGATTTATTCGGCCAGCCAGCGGATTGGGCTGGCATCAGCGCGATTGCCGCGCGTGAGGGTTTGTTCACGCTGGATGATTGCGCGCAGAGCTTCGGCGCCGCGCAAGATGGCGTGCGGCTGGGCAAAGCGGCAGATGCCACAGCCACCAGCTTCTTCCCCTCCAAACCGCTGGGCGCTTATGGCGATGGCGGGGCGCTGTTTACTGAGTCCGCCGCGCGCGCGGCGCTGTATCGTTCGTTGCGCACCCATGGCGAGGGCACGACGCGCTACGAAGTTCTGCGCACCGGCATGAACGGCAGGCTGGATACGATGCAGGCCGCCGTGTTGCTGGCCAAGCTGGAGGTTTTCGAGGGCGAGATTGCCAGGCGCGAGGAAATTGCCCGCATCTATGATGCCGCGCTGAAAGACGTGCTGGCCCCCCCCTTGCGGATGCCGGGCACGCAAAGCGCCTGGGCGGTCTATTCGGTGCTGCTGCCGGATGAAGCCACGCGAGAGGCCGCCAAGGCCGCCCTGGCGGCGGCCCATATTGGCCATGCGGTGTATTATCCGCGCGCCTTGCATCAGCAGCCTGCTTATAGGGCGGCGCATGACGGCGTGGCCTTGAAGGTGGCTGAGGGCCTGGGCGGGCGCGTGCTGGCATTGCCGATCCACCCCGACCTGACCGACGAACAAGCCAAACGCGTGGCCGAGACGCTGGCCCAGGCGCTGGAGCGGTAACATGCCGCGCGGCGATTTGTTTCCAGAAATCGGGCCGTTTGAGACCGGGTATCTGCCCCTTAGCGACGGGCATGTGATGTATTGGGAGCAGGTGGGCAACCCGGCGGGCAAGCCGGTGCTGTTCTTGCATGGCGGGCCGGGTGCGGGTGCGGGTGCGGTGCACCGGCGGTTTTTCGACCCCAGCATCTGGCGCGTGATTATTTTTGACCAACGCGGGGCGGGGCGCTCCCGGCCCCTGGGCAGCCTTGCGAACAACAACACTCCGCAATTGATCGAGGATATCGAGACTTTGCGGAAATTCCTGAATATGGAACGATTTCTGCTATTTGGCGGCTCGTGGGGCTCGACCCTGGCGCTGGCCTATGCCCAGGCTTACCCAGAACATGTGGCGGGCGCGGTGCTGCGCGGGATTTTTCTGGGACGCGAACACGAGGTGGAGTGGTTTCTCTACGGGTTGCAACGCGTGTTTCCGGATGCGCACGCTGCCTTCGCCGAGTTTCTGCCACCCGAGGACCAGCACGATTTGTTGGAAGGCTATTTCAGACGCCTGACCGGCCCTGATCCTCGGCTCCAGGCCGCGGCAGCACAGGCCTGGAGCATTTATGAAGGCTCCTGCTCTACCCTTTTGCCCAGCATAGAGGCCGTTTGCGCCTTTGCGCAGGACCGCACCGCCATCGGCCTGGCGCGTATCGAGGCGCATTATTTCCGCCACGGACTGTTCCTGCCGCCTGGCGGGTTGCTCGCGCATATGGACAGGCTGAGCGGGATTCCCGGCGAGATCGTGCAGGGACGCTACGACATGATCTGCCCGGCG
This sequence comes from Pseudomonadota bacterium, assembly GCA_021808205.1. The sequence goes on from JAKBCD010000004.1 coordinate 5,924, forward strand.
CAATCGGCGTTTGAACTGGCCTCGGCCTGGAAGCGGGCGCGCATGACGCTGGTGCCGGATGCCGGACATTCGGCACTCGAACCAGGTGTGCGGACAGCGCTGATCGCCGCCCTCGAACGCTGCAGGAGCTTGCTATGAGGCTGGCGCGGCGGGATTTGCTAGGGGCTGGGTTGGGGTTGGCGCTGGCGGGCGCGGCGCGCGCTGCACAACCGCCATGGCACGGCGCGTTGATCATGGGTACGGGGCGGCCCGGCGGTGCGTTCGCCCTATTCGGGCCCGCCTGGGGGCAACTAATTAAAAACGCCACGGGGGTGGACCTGGCTTACCTCGCCACCGGCGGCTCCAGCGCCAATCTGCTGTTGATTGAGGAGGGTGTCGCGCAGCTTGGTCTCTCCAGCGTGGCCGTCGCGGCGCAGGCCCGGGCGGGTACGGGCGGCTGGACCGCGGGGACAAAGCTGGAAAGTTTCCGCGCGCTGTTTCCGGCCTACCCTGCCGTGCTGCAAATTGTTTCCATCCATGCCGGCGTTGCAGATTTGGCGGCATTGGATGGCCAGGAGATCGGCGTCGGCCCAAATGGCGCAAGCGGCGCGGCGGCGGTTCCGGCCATTCTGGCCAGCGTGGGCGTGCGCCCCAGCCGCTTGGAAACCAGCGATTACGGCCAGCAGATGAAAAAAATGCTGGACGGAAAGTTGGCGGCTTGTGCTTTTATTGGCGCGCCACCTCTGCCTGCCATTACCGCCGCGGCCATGGGGCGTAAGCTGCAACTGATAGGTTTTTCCTTGCCGCAAGCGGCAAAAGCCGCGAATGCGGTGCCCGGCCTCTCGCGCATGATCCTGCCCGCGAATACATTTCCCGGCCAGAGCGTGGACGTGGGCAGCGTGGGCACGCTGAATGTTGCCGTCGGCGCGGCCTCACTGCCGGATAATTTGGCGCAGGCGGTAACTGCGGCGGCGCTGAGGAACCGGCATCTGCTGGCGGCGGCGGTGCAGGCGGTGGCGTACCCAGCGCCTTTACAGCCGGTTTACGCGGCGGGCATTAGCTTTCACCCCGGTGCCGCGAAAGCCTTGCGGGCGGCGGGTTTCAGCCTGCCGGCCAACGCCATACAAAGTTAAACCAGTTTTCCATCACTTAAAACCACCCGCCTGTCCATCCGCGCCGCGAGGTCCGGGTTATGGGTGGCAATGAGGGCTGCGGTGTTTTCGCTGCGCACCACACGCAGCAACTCCTCGAACACGATGTTGGAGGTGGCGACATCAAGATTACCGGTTGGCTCGTCGGCCAGCAGCAGGGAAGGATGGTTGGCAAGCGCCCGGGCAATGGCCACGCGCTGCTTTTCACCACCCGAGAGTTTGCCAGGCAGATGGCTGGCACGCGGGCCGAGACCGAATTTCTCCAGCAATTCCATGGAACGTTGATTGGCCTGGGTCTGAGGCACACCCGCGATCATCTGCGGTATGGAGATATTTTCCAGCGCCGTAAACTCGGCCAGCAGATGATGGAACTGATAGACAAAGCCGACATGTTGCAGGCGCAGAGCGGTGCGCCCAGCATCGTTCAGGGCGCCGGCATTCTGCCCATCTATGATCACGCTGCCTGCATCTGGTTTTTCCAGAAGCCCTGCCAGATGCAACAAGGTTGATTTGCCAGAGCCAGACGGAGCGACGAGGGCGACAATCTCGCCGCGCGAGAGGGAGAGTTCTACGCCGTTGAGTACCGTTAACGCACCTTCGCCGGATTTATAGGTCCGGCCAATGTTTTTCAGGCAGAGAAGATGTTCACTCACTGCGCAGGGTCTCCACCGGGTCGATCTTGGCGGCGCGCCAGCTTGGGTAGATGGTGGCCAGGATAGAGAGCACGAGAGACATGATAACCACTTCCGTTACCTCTCGCCAGTCCAGTTGGGCGGGGAGTGATTCAAGATAATAGATGGTGGGATCGAAAAGCGTCTGGCCGGTGATGTGCTGGATGAACAGCCGGATATCGTTGATATAGCGGCAGAACAAAATCCCCAGCACAAAGCCGATAAACGTGCCCAGCACGCCAACGGATGCCCCTGCCATCAGGAAAATACGCATGATCGAGCCCGAACCGGCCCCCATGGTGCGCAGAATCGCAATGTCCTTTGCTTTATCTTTCACCATCATGATCAGCGAGGAGATCACGTTGAAAGCGGCAACAACAATGATGAGGGTGAGGATCAAGAACATCACGTTGCGCTCAACCGTGACCGCGGCGAGGAAGCTATCATTATTCTGCTTCCAGTCCTGAATGTTCAAGACCTGGCCTGGAAATGCGTTCAGGATATCCTGCTTCACCGCGTCATCATGGTCCGGATCTTTCACGAAAACCTGGATCTGCGAGGCCGTGCCAGTTTGTTGAAACAAGGTTTGCGCGGCGCCAAGCGGCAGAAACACAAAACTCGAATCATATTGCTGCATACCGGTTTGGAATATCGCCACCACCCGGAAGGATTCGATGGACGGGATGGTGCCGATGATGGTGGCTTTTCCCTGTGGCAGAATCAGCGATATTTGCGAACCGACCGAGAGGTTGAATTGCTGCGCCAGAGCCCCGCCGATGGCGATGGTATCACCGCTGGTAAGGTCCGCAAGGCTGCCCGCGATGACATGTTTGGAAACCGTGGGAAGTTGCATCAGCCCTTCGGGGGTAATGCCCCGCGCAATGCCGCCGGTAGCCCCGCCTTGCGGGCCGGACATCAGCACCTCGCCCTGCGAGATGGGGAATGCGCCTGTCACACCCTTAATGGTTCGTATCTTGGCGGCCATGGCGTCGTAATTGCTGAGCGGCGCGCTGGTGCCATACACGCCGATATCACCATTCAGCCCCAGAATCTGGCTCAGCAATTCCTGCCGGAAACCATTCATCACGCTCATTACGATGATGAGTGTGGCCACACCCAGCGCGATCCCGATGAGCGAGAAAATGGCGATGACGGAGACGAAACGTTCGCCCCGCCGGGCACGCAGATAGCGCGCCGCGATTTTGCGCTCAAAGGCATTGAACATCAGCCACGCACCTTGGCCAGAGCGTCTTCAACCGGCAGCTCGAACCGCTCGCCGGTGGCGCGGCGCTTCAGCTCCACCACGCCATTGGCGGCACCGCGCGGACCGATGATGATCTGCCACGGGTGGCCGAGCAGGTCAGCCTCGGCGAATTTCGCCCCCGCGCGTTCCTCACGGTCGTCATAAAGCGCATCATTGCCGAAGCTGGCATAGATTTTCTCGCACAGCGCATCCGTGGTGGCATCGCCCTGACGGAGATTGAGGATGGTGGCCTTGAAGGGCGCGATGGCATCCGGCCAGATGATCCCGGCTTCGTCGTGCTTCGCCTCGATGATGGCACCGACCAAACGGGAAACGCCGATGCCGTAAGAGCCCATCTCGGGGAAAAATTTCTGGCCATCCGGGCCGGTGACGGCGAAGTTCATCGCCTCTGAATATTTGGTGCCGAAATAGAAAATTTGCCCAACCTCGATGCCCCTGCCCTCGCGCCGGCGAGGTCCCGGCACCTTATCCCATGCAGCCGGGTCGTGTTTCTCGTCCGTAGCGGCGTACTTGGTTGTCATAGCCGTATAAAAAGAATCGACACTGACCTTATTATCGTAATCCGTGTACAATCTCAGGTCATTCTGCCGTTCCACAGGAAACTCAAGGTCACTGTCGTAGAACACGCCGGACTCACCCGTGGGAGCCAGCACGTGGAATTCATGGGAGAGATCGCCGCCGATCTGGCCGGTATCGGCGCGCATGGGAATGGCGGTGATGCCGATACGCTGGAAGGTGCGCATATAGGCCAGCATCATTTTCTTGTAAGCCACCACAGCGCCTTCGCGGTCCAGATCAAAGGAATAAGCATCCTTCATCAAAAACTCGCGGCCGCGCAGCACGCCAAAGCGCGGGCGCACTTCGTCACGGAATTTCCATTGGATGTGATAGGGAATTTGCGGAAGTTCGCGGTAGGATTTGATGGAGTCCCGCATGATCGCGGTGATCATTTCCTCATTGGTCGGCCCGAAGAGCAATTCGCGCTCGTGGCGGTCGGTGATGCGCAGCATCTCTTTGCCGTAGGCGTCATACCGGCCAGATTCACGCCAGAGATCGGCACTCTGGATGGTGGGCATGAGCACTTCCTGCGCCCCAGCGGCATCCTGCTCCTCGCGCACAATCTGCGCGATTTTTGAGAGCACACGCTGGCCCATCGGCAGCCAGGCATAAATGCCGGATGCCATCTGCCGCACCATTCCCGCGCGCAGCATAAGCCGATGCGAGACAATCTGCGCTTCGGCAGGTGTTTCCTTGAGGGTAGGGATCAAGCTTTTAGAGAGACGCATGAGAGACCTTAAAACAGGGATTGAGGCTTTTCAGTGACCGGCACCGGCGGCGGTGCGGCTTCTTGGGCGGGTTGCAGCCAGCGATTGGCGGCACGGCGGCAGGGTTGCTCGACAAATCCGCGCAGCAGAATAGCGAGGATGAAGGTGAGCAGCGTCATGACCATGGCAAACAAAAGCTTCTGATCGGCAGGTTGCCAGCCGAAATACGCGAAGCCCCGAACGGTAAGCAGTTCGGCGATCGCAAAGCTCATGTAGAAGCAATAGGAGAGCAATCCTAGAAAGCGCAATACCGGACGATGGCCCAGCATAGGCGGTAAATCAGCGTCGGCCTGCAGATAGAACGCGAAGATGAGCGACCACAGGCCGATGACGGTGATAAGATCGACCCCCGCCGCTGCGCCTGCCAGCGACAGTATTGTGCCGCCCCACAAAAACAAGCTTCTCGCGAGGGCGTAGTCGGCGACGGCCACCGCCATCCGCGCGGCGGCCATGCCGGCCAGAAATTCGGGGAAAAACCGGATCAGCCCGGCGCCAAACGCAAGGTTCAAGGTTTGGCCAGAAGTGAGATAGATAACGCCCAAAACGGGGACGACGGCGATGGCCAGCTGCAGAGAGACCTCGCGGATGAAATAAGTGAGGGTCAAGGCAAAGAACGGAAACAGCAGATATCCAGCCCATTCCGAGCTGATCGACCAGGCGGGGTAATTCCAGGCGCCGAAATGATCCGCTCCCCAGCCTTGCACCAGCAATAAATTTTCCATCAGCGTGATCAGGCCGAAGCGCTGCGGCGAATGTGTAGGCAAGCCCATAGCCGCGCCGCCGCCGGCCAGCGCCAGCAGTATCAAGATCGTAGCCAGATGCACCGGATAAATGCGGGCCAAGCGCTTTGCGTAGAAGCGCAGCACAACGCCCTGGCCAGACCAATGAAACGTCATCCGGAGATGATCTTTTGGCACGGCATCAAACTCGCGGTGCGTATGCAGCAGAATCAATCCCGAGAGGATGAAAAATCCATCCACGCCCATATAGCCATGCGTGATGACCGCCGAAAACATTCCAAGCATTCTGGCAAAATGCAGGTGCAGATCAACATGATAGATGAAAACCCAAGCCGCGAACGCGGCACGGCAGAGCGTAAGGTCGGTGATGTCTGACTTCTGACTCATCGGCACCCCTGATCTAGATCAATCCCGCTGCGGATAGAAGCCGCGGTGCCCCTCATACGCAGGAAAAGCCGCCAAAAGAAAGAAGCCCGCCAACCCATAGCGGGCGGCGGGCTAAGTTTAGGGAGGAAACGCCAGTCACACGGCAGGATGAAGAACCAAACTTCATCCTGACTTCATAATGTAATGCAACATTAAGCCGCGTCCAGAAAAAAGATCTCTTGAAAGCGGGTATTTTGATCACCCCTACAAAAATTGCTTAAAATAAAACCAATACAGCACAAAAAACTACAATTTGGCGCATTTTAAGTCAAATTCGGAGAATATGTACCTCGACCAACGGGCGCTTGCCTAGCGGCTTGCCTACGATACGACGCAAAGCCGCCCTTGCCGCGTCGGTAAAGGCCGCTTCGTCCTGACGCAGAGCGGGCGCCAGGTCTTCCAGTACATCGTGAAATTCTTGCTCGAACGCTCGGCGTTGCGGGCTCTCCAACTCGTCCAAAAGCCCCGGGGCAGAAAGCCGCGGCGTGCCATGCAGCCTACCCTTGGAATCGATAGCGAAACTGCCAACCACAACGCCGTTGAACAGCATACGCTTGCGCGCTGAGAGCACGCCATTTTTCAGTGGAAGCACCTTGGCACCATCCACGGCCAACCGCCCGGTGGGCACAGAGTCCACCACCGCCGGCCCGTTGCCACTGAACAGGACCACGTCCCCATCCTCAACCAGTAGGGATTGGATGCCGTTCTCCAGCGCAAAAGCTGCCTGGGTAGAAAGATGCCGCCATTCGCCATGGGTCGGGATGATGTATTTGGGCCGCACCAATTTGTAGAGCTTGCGCAGCTCCTCCCGCGCTGGATGGCCTGAAACATGCACAAACTCATCGCCATCCACGATCACCTGCACGCCGCGCCGAGAAAGCTGGTCTTGCACCGCGAAAATGGCGCGTTCATTGCCTGGTATGGTGCGTGAGGAAAAGATCGCCTTGTCGCCTCGCCCCAACGTCGCATAGCGGTGCGTATCGGCGGCGATGCGCGCCATGGCTGAACGCGGCTCGCCCTGGCTGCCGGTGACCAGCAGTAGGATGTTTTCATCGGGGATGGAACCGATATCCTCCTCCGGCACAAAATCCGGCACATTCTTTAGGTACCCGGCCTCCTGCGCGGCGGCGATGTAGTTGGTCAGGCTGCGGCCCACCAGGGCAATGTGACGCCCGGCGATTTCCGCCGCCGAGATAATGCTGGCCACCCGCGCTACGTTGGAGGCAAAGCAGGTCACGGCGATACGTCCGGACAGCTCCGGCAGCAGGGCCTCAAAACTCTTCTTCACATCCTGCTCAGAGCCGGAATAGCCTTCTACCATGGCATTGGTGGAATCGGAGATGATCGCCATCACCCCCGCATCGCCCAGTGCTTTCAGCGCCGCCTCATCCGGCAGATCGCCGATCACGGGGGAGGCATCGAACTTCCAATCCCCGGTATGCAGCACGGTGCCGTAAGAGGTGGTGATGGCGAGTGCCTGCGCCTCCGGGGTGGAATGCGTCATGCGGATATAGCGCAGCCCGAACGGCCCCAGCGTGAAACCGCCGCCTGGCTGGATGATGTGCAGCTTCACCTCGCGTTGTAAGCCGGTTTCCTGCAACTTACGGCGGATGACGGCGGCAGCGAAGGGGGTTGCGTAAACCGGGCAGCGCAATTGCGGCCAAAGCCTGGCGATGCCGCCGATATGGTCCTCATGCGCGTGGGTGATGACGATACCCAGCAGATCCTCTCGCTGTTGCGCGATGAAGGCCGGATCCGGCAGCAGAATCTCGGTTTCCGGGTTCTCCGGTCCGGAGAACCCCATACCGCAATCCACGGCGAGCCACGCGCCATCGCAGCCATAGAGGTTGAAGTTCATCCCGATCTCGCCGGTGCCGCCAAGCGGCACATAGATGAACCCCGCCTCGGCCTCATCCATGGCAGGGGCGGCTTTACCTTTAGATTTAGCCACGAAAAGCTCTGCTCCTATGCCTCGTCAGTCTGTTTCCAGGAACCGCGCACGCTCGCGCGGCAAAGCAGGTGGCTTATTGCGCAAGGCGAGCAGGCGCAACCCTTCCAATGTCAGGTCTGGGTCGATGGCGGTGAACTTGCTCGTGCCCTCGGCAAAAAGCGGTGCCAGCCCGCCGGTGGCGATGGCCTTCAATTTGGCTCCGAACTCGCCCTCGATGCGGACCAGGAGCCCTTCTATCAGGCCGATATAGCCCCAATAGATGCCCGATTGCATGGCCGGCACCGTATCCCGCCCGATGACCACATGCGGCCGGCCAATGCCTATGCGCGGCAGCCGGGCGGCGGCCTGGTGCAACGCCTCGATGGAAAGATTGATACCAGGGGAAATCGCGCCGCCGATATAAGAGCCGGTTTCATCCACCACATCGAAGGTTGTGGCGGTGCCGAAATCCACCACCACCAGCGGGCCCTGATAGTGCACATGGGCGGCCAGCGCGTTCAAGAGCCTGTCCGCGCCCACACCTTCGGGGCTGACGGTCTTGATCTCGAACCCCCAATCCAGCGAGGCACGAGCCACCAACGGCTCTGTGCTGAACCATTCGCGGCAGAGGCGGCGCAGATGGTAGAGCGCCGCCGGAACCACCGTACCAATCACGGTTCCGGTTATGTCGCCTACGGAAATTCCCGCACGGCGCAACAGCACGTCCAGCCAGACGCCATATTCATCGGAGGTACGCTGAGCGGAAGTCGCCAGGCGCCAATTACCCCGCCACTCCGCCCCGTCATGCACGGCGAACACAACATTCGTGTTACCCGCATCAATGACCAGAAGCATGCGATCTCCTCGTGTTAGGCGTTTGCCAGCAAGACTTCACCGGTATTGATGACCTCGATACGATCTTCGCACTGCAACAGCAATTCGCCCGTTTCTGAGAGCCCTACGAAGCGGCCGCAACGGCGCTGCCCGGCATAGGCAATCTCCATGGATGTGCCGGGCGGATGCCCCTTTTCCAGCCAAGCGGCACGGATGGCGTGAGCTGAAGCCTCCACCCAGCGCTCAAGCCGGGCGAGGATGGCTCTGGCGGCAACCTGCGGGGAAATCTCTAGCCCTTGGGCGGCAAGGGCTATTGTGCGACGGCCATGGATCTCGGGAGCGGATTGCAGGTTGATGCCAATGCCGATGCCAAGCCAACCCAGCAGATCACCATCCGGCGAAGCGTCGATGAGAATGCCCGCGAGCTTGGCACCGTCGCAGAGCACATCGTTCGGCCATTTCAGGCAGAGCCCCTGCCCCCCCAGCCCTTCCAGCGCCTCTACCACCGCAATGCCGGAGACGAGCGAGAACAGTCCGGCCTCAGCGGCAAGGCGGGTGGGGCGCAGCAGAACAGAAAGGTTGAGATTGCCCGCCGAAGCGCTCCATGCCCGCCCGCGCGAGCCGCGCCCGGCGGTTTGCCTGAGCGCCAGCACCGCGAGTCCGGCGGGTTCTCCCGCATTGGCGCGCCGGATGATCTCGTCAGAGGTTGAACCAAGCTCCTGATATTGCTCCAGACGCCAGGAGATCAACCCATCAAGGCCTTTGCCGCAGCCCCCGCCATCGCCATCAGCGGGCCAGGGATGGCAACGAAGAAAATGACGGCAAACGCGCCAAGCGCCATCACCAAGCTCACACCAGCGGAGGCCCTGTCGAAACCCGGCGTACCCTTGTCGAAATACATCACCTTGATCACGCGCAGATAATAGAAGGCGCTGATCACGCTCGTGATGATGGCGATGATGGTCAGCGTGTCATACCCGGCGTTGAAGGCGGTATAGAACACGTAAAGCTTGGAGAAGAAGCCGGCCAGCGGCGGAATGCCCGCCATGGACCACATGAACACTGCGAAGGCGAAGGCAAAGCCAGGATGCTCGGCGGCAAGCCCGGCGAGATCACTGATCCGTTCCACCGCCTGGCCATTGCGGCGCATGGCGATGACGCAGGCAAAGGCGCCGAAGGACATCACCACATAGATCGCGATGTAGATAAGGCTCGCCTGAATACCTGCCACCGAGCCCGTGGCCAAACCCATGAGGGCGTAGCCCATATGGCCGATAGAAGAATAGGCAAGCAGGCGCTTGATGTTGGACTGGCCAATGGCCGCCAGCGCGCCGATGATCATGGAGAGCACCGCGAGGATCTGGATCAGCATCTCCCACTGGCCGGTGAGATGGCCAAACGGCCCCGCCATTACCGAGAGCAACAGCGCCATGGCGGCGGCCTTCGGCGCTGTAGCGAACAGCGCGGTGACTGACGTGGGGGCACCTTCATACACATCCGGTGCCCACATATGGAACGGGGCAGCGGAGATTTTGAACGCCAGCCCGACCAGCACGAATACCGCGCCGGCGATGGTACCGGCCCCGGCCCCTTGCTGGAACACA
>JAKBCD010000004.1:15857-16272 GCA_021808205.1 Pseudomonadota bacterium
GAAATATTTCAACCCGGCCTCGGTGGAGCGCACGGAATCCCGCGCCAGCGCCGCGCAGATGTAGAGCGCCAGGGATTGCAGCTCGAACCCTATATAGAGCGACATCATATCGGCGGCGGAGATCATCACGATCATCCCCAGCACCGCAAACAGAACCAGGATTGGATATTCGAACCGGGCGATCTGCTCTCGCTTGTTGTAATCCAGCGAGAGGATGAGCGCCACGATGGCACCCAGATAGACCAGCGTATCCGTATAACGGGTAAACAGACTGGTTTTCAGCAACCCGCTAAACAGCAGCGCATCGGGCACCACCCAGTTGACCGCGGTGGCCATGATTAGCAGTACAATGGCGCCGCTGGTGATGCCGGCCGTGGTGTCGGTTTTCTTGGCCAGCACGCCGAGCAGCAACAGC
>JAKBCD010000365.1 GCA_021808205.1 Pseudomonadota bacterium
AAGCCAGGGAAGGGGTAATATTCCACGTTGCTGCCCGCGAGAATATCGAGCGTTTCCACCACCTCGGTTCCGCCCAGCAGCCTGTCCACCCCCAAAGCGCGGCCGATGCGCGCGGATTGCAGCGCGGCCCCCGGCGATGTGGCCACAACCTCCAGATAGCTGGTGGCGCCAAGTTCCTTGATCCGGGCATGAAGACGCAACAGCGTATCCTCATCCACCCCGATATCCTTGAAGCCGATATGGCGCAGCCCAAGAGACGCGATCTCATCCAGGATCGCAAGGCAATCAGGTACCGTGCGGTCCTGGCGGGTAAGCATGAAGATGAACTCCATACCTGAGTGTCTCACTGCCGGACCGGCGGTGCAATGATTATTGATGTAAATTTCTTGTTGCGCTGCATAAGCGGTTTCTCAACGCCGTGGTGGAGCAGGGCAGCGCCGCCGAGCGAAAGCCCCAGAGAGACCGCCAGAAAGGCCAGGCTGAATTGCGCGGGGTGAGGCGCCAGCAGCGGGCCAAGCCAGAGGGCGGCGATCCGCTCGGCGGGCTCGTTCACAAGGTAAAGCGGGTAAGAGATGCCGCCAAGGTAGAGCAGCGGCCGCGCCGCCAGGGGCTGGCCCCAGCCACGTTGCTGGGCGAGCATAATCGCCACCCAGGCCAAAGCGGTAAGCAATTTTTCCGCTCCGGTGAAGGCCGAGAGCAGGCAGATGCCCGCAAAGCAGATAATGAATGGCGCCAAACGGTTGGTGGTAAGCCACAGGCGGCTGGCAAGCCCCAGGGCGAACCACGGGGCGGCGGCGGGCAAAAACGCGCGGGAGAATTCACCGCCCTGCGGCAGCAGGTGGTAGGCGGCGCCAAGGCCAAGCAGGGCAAGCGCGAACAGGAAAAAGCGGCGCGGGGCAATGAGGCCAATCAGCAGGTAGAACTGCCATTCAGTGGAGAGCGACCAGGCGGGGCCAAGCAGCGTAACCCAGCCATAGGGCAGCCATGAATTCGGGATAACCCCATGCAGCAAGGTGACATGCGCCAGCAAATGCGCCCAGAGCGGGTGCGGCAAACCAGGCGAGACGATGGCCCGGGCGGCAGCGCCCGCCCAAGGCAAGGCCGGCAGCGGGTTGCCTTGAGCCTCGGCCATGCAGGAAAACCCCAGCACCAGAAAATATACAGGCAGCAGCCGCCAGGCGCGGGCGGTGATGAAGGGGCGCAAGCGCCAGTTGTAATGTTCCAGCGAGCCCGCGATCACCAGCCCGCTGAGCGCAAAGAACAGATCCACCGCAGCCTGGCCATGGGCAAAGAGAGCGCCGAGCCAGGGCGGCATGGTGGTGAGGGGCAAGGCGTGGCCGAGCATGACGTAAACCGCCAGAATCCCGCGTACCCCATCCAGACGTTCAAGCCGCCGCATAAACACAACCTGACATGGAATCCATCTTTCCGCCAGAATTTGCGGCAAAGCTTGCCTGGATGGAAAGTGATGTCATCTTTGATGAGATTGAGGGTTAAACCCGTGCCAAGCTGGCAATCCTACATTGTGCATCCGGTATTGCGGGTGCTGGTGAAGCGCAAACTGGAGAAGGCGTTCACGCCATCTGAGGCGCGGGCGGCTTTCGGTAGGCACCCGCCGCAGCCGGTGCGCGGCGTTTCGTTCAAGGCGGAAAAGGCGGGTGGCGTATGCGGCGAGTGGGCGCGCAGCCCGGGCAGTTCCGCCGGCGTGATGCTGTATCTGCATGGCGGTGGCTATTTCGCCTGCTCGCCTGCCACGCACAGGCCGCTGACAGGCGGTTTCGCCCAGTATGGCTTTGCGGTGTTCGCGCCCGCTTACCGGCTGGCGCCTGAACACCCTTTTCCCGCTGCCATTGATGACGCGCTGGCCTGTTACCGGGCGTTGCTGGCGGCGCATGGGGCGGAGCGGCTGGTGGTGGCGGGCGATTCCGCCGGAGGCGGGCTGGCTCTGGGCACGCTGCTGGCGGCGCGGGAAGCAGGCCTACCCATGCCCGCAAGGCTGGTGCTGTTCTCACCCTGGACCGACCTTGCCGCCACAGGCGCTTCCATTCAGGCCAATGCGGCGCGGGAAAGCATGCTGGTGGGGTCGCGCATTCAGGAGGTGGCAGATTTGTATCTGCAAGGCGTGGACCCGCAGACGCCCTTTGCCTCGCCGCTTTACGGTGACCTTGCCGGGTTGCCGCCAACGCTGATCCAGGTTTCAGACCGGGAGATATTGCTGGACGATTCAAGGCGCGTGGCGGAGAAAATAAACGCCGCAGGGGGAAAGGCGGCGCTTTCTGTGTGGCGGAATCTGCCCCATGCGTGGCAGATCAGCCAGGGTTTTCTGCCGGAAGCCCGCCAGGCGCTGGCCCAGGCGGCGGATTTTGCAAGGACTGCCCTTGCATCTGAGGCGCTGCCCGCGTAAAGCCGGGCTTTCCTCGCTGCCGGTCGGGATCGGCGGCTTTTTCTGCATGGAGTTTATACGGTGAAAGCCAACATTCATCCGGACTATCACGAGATCAACATCATCATGACCGATGGCACGGAATTCAAAACCATGTCCTGCATGGGCAAGGCGGGCGATACCCTGCGCCTGGACATCGATCCCAAGTCCCATCCGGCGTGGACCGGCGTGCAGCGCGTGATGGATACAGGTGGCCAGGTTGCCAAGTTCAACAAGAAATTCGCGAGCATTGGCACCCGCAAGAAGTAAGCCCTGTGGCACCGCGAGGAGTGCGAAACGCCAAAGGCCGCCCAGAGGGCGGCCTTTTTGTATTCGGGATAAACAGCCAGAGCTCAGGCTTCGGCGATCAGCCGCCCGGCCTCTTGCACGCCCAGCGCCTGCAGGCTGCGCAGGGCAGCGCTTAGGCCCCGGTTTAATTGCTGCGCCCGGCGGCTGGCGTTCACGGAGCGTTTGGCAAAGCGGGTGAGGGCGCCGCGCAGCGCATCGGCCAGACCCGCTGCGTCTGTTTGCTCGATATGCCGGAGCTGGGCGGCGGCGGAAGCGAGATCCGACGCGCCAAGCCTTCCCATCGCCTCGGCGATTTCGGCGAAAGCCGGTGCTGCGTCGTTCAATGCCGCCT
>JAKBCD010000366.1 GCA_021808205.1 Pseudomonadota bacterium
CGCTGCGCACCAGCGCGCCTATGGAATTAGTGATCTCTGAAACGGCTTGGTCGCCGACCAGCCCTTCCGGGCCCTGCACCTGTTCTTCCACGTGATAGTCCTCTTCTTTTTTGAGTAGCGGTTCCGTCAAAGGCGCGAAATCCGGCGCGGGGGGGGGGCCGAAGGCATATGAAGGCTCAACCGCGATCGCGTCTTCCGGCATCAGCGGCGGCGCGGCGGCGGGCTCAGCACTCTCCAAGACCGGCTCAACCGCAAAATGCTCAGTCGGCGGAGGCTCTGCCGAAATGTAATGAGCTGGCTCTGGCGTCGGCGCCTCGGTGGCGGATTCCGTGGCGGGCAAATCCTGCCCTGGCACGCGCATGCTGGAATCCAGCAACAATTCGTCCTCGTGCTCTGGATTTGTGGCGCCGCTTCCTTCCTCCTCGGCAAGGATTCGCCTGATGGAGGCCAGTATCTCTTCCATGGAAGGCTCGGCAGCACTTGCCGGGCCGGAGCGGTTGGAGATGCCGTCACCCTCGCTCATCATGCCTCCTTCATGGCGTAACCTGCCCGGAGCCGGAAACCGGGACCACCGCAGGCGCCGGTGGTACGTTCAGCATTGCCCCATCCGGTGCAATGCCCGCATCATAATCCGCCCCACCGCCAGTGCCGAATCCTGCAAATTTCACTGCCTCATAGTATTTCTGGTCATCATAGGCCTGCACCGGCAAATCTAGGTCCCGCGCGGTAAGACGTCCAATGGCCGAAGCGATACTATACGAATAATTCACCATTTGCGAAATGTTCTGAACCTGCTGGATCTGGGAGTTCAGCAAGGCCTGCTGGGCGTTCAGCACGTCCAGCGTGGTGAGAGTACCGCCCAGCTCCTCGCGCTCGGTCCCGTCCAGGGCAATCGCGTTCGCTTTTATCTGCGCATTCGACGCAAGAATGGCTGAACGCGAGGAGGTCATGCCTTCCCAGGACTGGGTTGCATTCGCATAGGCCTTGCGCTGGGCCACCAAAACCGCGGCAAAAGCCTGCTGCTGCTTGGCTCTGGCGGAACGGATCGCCGAGTATTCCTGGCCACCTTGATACAAAGGCACGGTGAGCTGGCCGAGAACAGAGGCTCCGCGCGCGAAAATATTCTGCCCAGAGCTTCCGGCCTGGTTATATGCGGAAACCTGCAAAGAAAGCTGCGGCATCAGGGCTGCAAAGGCCACGTCCACCGAACCCTTGGCGGCCGCGTCGCTGAACTCCGCGGCGATGACATCGGGGCTGTTTGCCACCGCAGCGGCACCTGCCTGCGCCTCGCTCTCCACCGGCAAGACAAGCGGCTGCGGCGGAGCCAAAGTCGCCGCTGGATAATCACCCACCAATTGCCGGAAATTCTCCCTGGCGATTTGCAGATTACCCTTGGCCACACTCACCTGTTGCTCTGCCTGGGCCAGCGAGGCCTCTGCCTGCGCCACCGAGGTCATGGTGATCTCACCCAGGTTAAACTGCGCCCGCGTGTCGTGCAATTGCTGCCTCATCACCTGCCGGTTATTATCCTGCAAATCCAGAAGCTTCTGGTCGGTGACAACGGCCACATAGGCCTGCTCGACGCTGGCAAACACCGTCTGCTCCTGGGAGAGCAACTGCGCGCGGGCGGCGTAGACGTCATTTTTGGCCTGCCTGGTCTGGCTGGTAACCTTGCCACCGGTATAGATCGGCTGGGAAAGGGTGATCTGGCCAATTTTTTCGGTGCCGTTTTCAGGAACCCTGGTCTGCTGCGTTACCGGCAGCCCGGTTAACGGGTTGATCCCGGTGGTGGCGTATTTTTCTACACCAGAGTTCCGTCCGAACTGGCCCTGGAATGTTACCGTGGGCCGCCAGCCGGAAAGGGCCGCCGGCACTTCTTCATCGGCCTGGCGCAGGGCCGCGCGTTGTGCCTGCAAGGTGGGGTTGTTGTAATAAGCGTCAACCAGCGCATCGGTCAGGCTGGCTGGCGGGGCGGCCAAAGCGGGCGCAATACCCAGCACGAACGCCCCCAGCCCCACGCCAGAGAGCCAAGCCGCACGCGGCAATATTCTCTTTCCCATCATCAAAAGCTGAAGGCCGGGGCGGGCATAAACTGCGGCAATTGACGCGCCGTGCAGTCGAACATCCGGGCGGCGGACCAGCCGCCATCCACCGGCTGCGCCACCACGACGCGGCCCAACGCATCCGGCGTGGGATCATCGGCAAGAATGGTGACAACTCGCCCGCCTGGGCTGAGCTGAACCGCCAGCGCATCGGGAAACTCCAAGACGGCCCCCTCGATGATGATCACATCGTAAGGGCTGCCGGAGGGCCATCCGGCATTCAGCCGCCCGGTTACGGCCTGCACCTTGGGCGCATAAGTGGCCAAGGCCGCGTTTGTCAGCCGCTCCTCTTCCTCAAGGGCGACAACCTCGGCACCCGCCAAGCTAAGCACCGCCGCCAGATAGCCGCTGCCCGCACCAATCACGAGAATATGGGCGGGATGCCCCTCAAGCGCCAATTGCGCGAGCCACGCCGTCACCATCGGCTTGAGCATGAAACGCCCGCCGCCCAGGGGCAAATCCGCATCCGCATAGGCCAAAGGCCCCGCGGCGGCAAAAGCCTCACGCGGCAACACGCGCATCGCCCCGGTTACCCTGAGATCGTGCACATGGTTGGGGCGGACCTGCGAATCCACCATATTTTCCCGCTGTACCGCCAAAGCATTCAAATCAGCCATGGAACCCTTCTATTTCGCAAGTGCGGCACTTATAGCGGCCCCACGCGTCTAAACTCAACTGCGTACCCGCGTACGGCGCCAGGGGCTATTTCCCGGGCCGCGCGAAACACAACTTGACCACCGCCGCGCAGGCGGGGATATAGGGGCCGCACCAGATGGTCCGGTGGCAGAGTGGTGATGTAGCGGACTGCAAATCCGTGAATGTGGGTTCGATTCCCGCCCGGACCTCCACGCGGCTTCCTGAATCGCCTGTTTTTATAGGAAATTCTGAACCAGATGCCCAAAGCCGCCCGCCCAAGCCAAGCCGTTGGCGGCGCGGGCAGGACATTGAAATTTGCCGCC
>JAKBCD010000367.1 GCA_021808205.1 Pseudomonadota bacterium
CCCGATCACCAATGCCGAGGCTGAGCGGATTATGAAGCAGCAGGCGGAGGGCACCGAGACCCGCCGCCCGGCCGTGATCTTCGAGGTGGGCGAGCAGGTGCGTGTGGCGGACGGCCCGTTCACCAGCTTCAACGGCGTGGTCGAGGAAGTGGACGAGGAGAAGGGCCGGGTGAAGGTTTCTGTCTCCATCTTCGGGCGTTCCACACCGGTGGACCTGGAATACAGCCAAGTGGAGAAACTCTGACCGGGTTGCAATTTCCACAAGCGCTCCCATCTGGGGTCCAAATGTTGGAAAGGTACTGAGTGCCGGATCATAGCTCGCTTTTTCCCCGGCGCCGCCTCCTGGCTGGCGCCGGTGTTTTGTTTTTGCTGCTCGGCCTTGGTATCTGGCTCGTCAATTATCTGCTTGTCGGGCAATATTTCATCAGCACCGATGACGCCTATCTCGCCGCTGATTCCAGCCTGATCGCCGCCAAGGTTCCCGGCTATGTCACCGATGTCGCGGTGCTTGAAGGTCAGTCCGTTACGACCGGCCAGTTGCTGGCGCGCATCGACCCGCGTGATTACCAGAACGCGGTAAAGGGGGCACAGGCCGGGGTGGAAAGCGCTGCGGCCACCATCGCCAACGATGAAGCTCTGCTTCGTCTGCAGGCAGCCAAGATCGCCGCCGCCCAGGCCGCCATTGCGGGTGATGAGGCCAAGCTCGCATTTGCCGAGCAGAACCAGCGCCGCTATGCGGCTCTCTCTGCCCGCGGGGCCAGCCCGGTGCAAACCACCGACCAGGCGCAGACCGATGTGCAGACCGCCCGCGCCACCCTGGCCGCGGACCAGGCCGGGTTGCAGGCCGCCCAACGCCAGGTGGATGTGCTGAAGGCGGCGTTGCAGGGTGCCAACGCCGCTGCCGCGCAGGCGCAGGCGCAGCTTGCCCAGGCTCAGCTGGACCTGCAGCACACCGCCATCCGCGCGCCGTTTGGCGGCATCGTCGGTAATAAAAGCGTGGCGGTGGGGGACTACCTGCAACCCGGCACGCAGATCATGGCCATCGTGCCGCTGGACCAAGTTTATGTGATCGCCAATTACAAGGAAACGCAGATCACCAGGGTGCTTCCCGGCCAGAGTGTGCGCATCCATGTGGATGGCTTCCCAGACCTTAAGGTGCGCGGCCGTGTGGATAGCATTTATCCGGCCTCCGGGCAGGAGTTCGCGCTGCTGCCACCGGATAATGCCACCGGCAATTTCACCAAGATCGTACAGCGCGTGCCGGTAAAGATCGTGATCGACCTGACCAAGGATGAAATCGGCAAGCTGCGGCCCGGCATGTCCGTGGAAACTGATATCGACACGCGCTCCGGGCAATGAGCACCAGCAGCCTCGAGCCGATTCCGCTCAAAGCCAGGGTCGCGGTTGCCGGGGCACTTCTGGGTGCCTTCATGGCGGTGCTGAACATCCAGGTGGTCAACACCTCGCTGCCGGATATCCAGGGCGGGATCGGCACCGGGCTTGATAATGGCGGCTGGATCTCCACCGCCTATCTCATCGGCGAGATCATCGTCATCCCGCTCTCCGGCTGGCTGATGGGCGTATTCTCGCTCCGGCGTTACCTCATCACCAACACCATCCTGTTCCTGTTTTTTTCCGCCGCCTGCGGGCTGGTTTCCACTTTCCCGGAAATGGTGGTGCTCCGGGCGCTGCAGGGTTTCTCCGGCGGGGTGCTCATTCCCCTGGCGCTAGTCTGCGTGATACTGCTGCTGCCGCCGCGCGCGCGCCCTCTGGGTTTTTCAATGTTCGCGCTCACCGCCACTTTCGCGCCCGCCATCGGCCCCACGGTGGGCGGCTGGATCACCGATACCTATGGCTGGCGCTATATCTTTTTTCTTAACCTCGTGCCCGGCGCGCTGATGCTCCCCGCCCTGTTCTGGGGCCTCAAGCCAGAGCCGATGCATCTGGACCGTCTGTGGCGCGGGGATTGGCTGGGCGTGTTCACCATGGCAATCGGGCTCAGCACGCTGCAAACCGTGCTGGAGGAAGGCAACAAGGATGACTGGTTCGGCTCGGCCTTCATCACCAGGCTCTCCGTCATCTCCGTGATCGCCATGGCCCTGTTCTTCTTCCAGGAGCTGCGGCCGGGCAACAAGGCGCCGCTGGTGAATTTGCGTCTGTTCGGGCGCTGGAATTTCGGCTTCAGCTCAGTTGCCAATTTCATGCTGGGCTTTGTGCTCTATGCCGCCGTCTATCTGATCCCGATTTATCTGGCCGAGGCGCATGGCTATAGCGCGCGGCAATCCGGCCTGGTGATGGCCTGGATCGGCCTGCCGCAGCTTCTCATTATTCCCTGCATGCCCTGGCTGATGCGCCGGATCGACCCACGCCGTCTGCTCTCGCTTGGCTTTCTGCTGTTCTTCATCAGCCTGATGATGAACCTCAACCTCGGCCCTAACGATAGCGGGCCGCAATTGCTCATCCCCAACCTCATCCGCGCCGTCGGCCAGGCCTTGGTGTTCCCGCCCATCACCATGATCGCCACCGCCGGTATCTCGGCGGCGGATGCCGGCTCCGCCTCGGCTCTCTTCAACATGCTGCGCAATCTGGGCGGAGCGGTCGGCATCGCCACGGTGGAAACTTTTGTTACCAACCGCGAGAAATTTCACTCCTTTATCATCAACCAGCATGTCAGCCTGCTGGACCCGGCAACGCGCGAAAGAGTTGCTGCGTTGCAGCAGTATTTTCAGAGCCATGGCCTCGTCAACGCCGGTGCCGCGCGCCAGCAGGCCCTTGTGCTGCTCGGCAATATAATAAGGCAACAGGCGAATTATTTTGCCTATGGTGATGCTTTCGGCTTGCTCGCTTTGGGCATGCTCATTGCGTTTGCCGCCTCGCTCTGCATTCGCCGTGTAACCGGCCAGGCCGCACCAGGCGGGCATTAGCCGCGTATGCCTCTAGAGCCTGATTGGTTCAAGTGGAATCGCGAGGCAGTCTCTACTTCAAATACATCAGAGGGCGGTTGAGAGTTTCGATGCGCTCGCATGACGAACGAACCTCAAGT
>JAKBCD010000368.1 GCA_021808205.1 Pseudomonadota bacterium
GCTTGTCGAACAGCTCCAGCAGACCGCTGACCTCGGGCTGACCCGGCGGCGCATTCATCATGCCGTTATAGACCTCCTCCCCGGCGTTCATGTGAACCAGAAGATGCCAGCCGATGCCCTTGAATGCCTCCATCGCCGCGGGATCGTCCACATTCACGAAGGGGCGCAGCTTTTCCGTGCCAGCCTTCACCTGCTCGGTCCAGCTTTTATGGTGGAAATGCAGATAGACCAACGGGGTTTCCAAAAGGCCGTTGCCACGCCCGGAAACATCCGTGTGCGACCCATGGTCCACCACCCCGACATGGGCGGCGGGGAAGAATACTTTTTGATATGGAAACACCCAAAACCGGCCAGGATGGCCCAGAATATTGAGCAGGTTCTGCTTGATCTCCAGCGTTTCAGCCCTGCCCGCGTAGGCGCGCAGGCAGGCCAGAATCTCCTCGCGCGCGCAGGTAAAGCCACCTTCCTCCCGCCTTAATGCCAGAAACTCGTCGCAATCGATGGGCAGCAGGAAGTCATACCCGCCTCGCGCCGCCATTGCCTGCAACTGCTCGGTCACCAACTCGCCTTTGCGCTGGTAATCAGCCGCGGCTGGCAGGCGCACCACGTGCAGCCCCTCATGCTCATACCAGGCGAGGGTGTTGAGGACCTTGGGGTGGGTGGAACCATGGTCGATGACGCAGAGATTTTCCATGCCGAAGAGATGCGCATGGTAAAGCAGCCAGGGCTCCAGGGCGTTCACCTCGTTCTTCTGCATCAATACGCACCCAACCCGCATCGCCTCACCCTCTGGTGTTTCAAAGCTATAGCAGCTGCCCGCGCACGCCAAGCCGCTGCAGGTCGCCGCGCAGGCCATTGATGGCCCTGGTCAAGTATATAATTGCCAAAACTTTTAGGAATTCAGGCCGGAACCTTGGAGAGAACCTCCAGCACCTTTGGCGCCAGCTCTACCTGGCAGATCAGCAGATCCGGCAAATACGGGTCGGCATTGTTGTAGGCCAGAGGCGAACCGTTGGCGCGGGTCGCGTGCAGCCCTGCGGCCAGAGCCACGGCGCCGGGGGCGCAATTATCCCATTCATATTGCCCGCCAGTGTGCAGATAAATATCTGCCTCCCCGCGCAGCACCGCCATTGCCTTTGCCCCAGCCGAGCCCATCGGCACCAGCTCGGCGTTCAGCGCCTCTGCCACGGCCAAAGCCTCCTTCGCGGGGCGGGTGCGGCTGACCAGCACGCGCAGCTTTTGCGGTAAGGCCGGCAAATCCTGAGGCTCAGACAGAAACACTTGCCCCACGCCCGGCAACGCCACCGCGCCGATGGCGGGCTTGCCACCAATGGACAGAGCAATATGCACCGCCCAATCCGTGCGGCCCTCGCCATATTCGCGGGTGCCGTCCAGCGGATCGACGATCCAGACGCGTTCAGCGGAAAGACGCGCCGCGCTGTCTTTCTCTTCCTCTGAAAGGATGGCGTCATCCGGCCGGTTTTCCCGCAGCGCGGTCATGATGAACTCATTAGCCACGCGGTCCCCCGCCTTGCCGAGCGCCTTGCCCTCGAACAAACCGGTGGCGCGCAAATCCAGAAGGATCTTGCCAGCGCCTTCAGCAATGGTCTTCGCCAGCTCCAGATCGGTCATGGAATCAGCCTTTCAATGATGAGGTCAGCCGCCTGCTCCGGCGTCATCTTCGCGGTATTGATGTGAATCTCCGGGTCATATGGCGGCTCGTAAGGACTGTCGATGCCGGTGAAATTCTTCAGCTCGCCGGAACGGGCTTTTTTATAAAGCCCCTTCACGTCGCGGCGTTCGGCTTCTTCCAAAGCTGTGTCTATGAAGATTTCCACAAACTCGCCGGGCGCCATCATTTTGCGTACCATCTCGCGCTCTGAGCGGAAGGGCGAGATGAAGGCGGTGATGACGATGAGGCCGGCATCGCTCATCAGCTTCGCCACCTCGCCCACGCGGCGGATATTCTCGATCCGGTCCGCCTCGGTAAAGCCGAGATCCTTGTTCAGCCCATGGCGGACATTATCGCCATCCAGCAGGAAGGTATGGCGGTTCATCCGCACCAGCTTCTTCTCCACCAGGTTGGCGATGGTGGATTTGCCAGCACCTGAGAGGCCCGTGAACCACAGCACGGCGGGCTTCTGATTCTTTAGGCCCGCATGAACCTCACGCGAAACATCCAGCGCCTGCCAATGCACATTCTGCGACCGGCGCAGCGAGAAGGTGAGCATTCCCGCCGCCACGGTGGCGTTTGTCATCTTGTCGATAACAATAAACCCGCCCAGCGCGTGGTTCTTCTCATATGGCTCGAAGGGAAGGGGCCGGTCCGTGGTGATGTTGGCGACACCGATAGCATTCAGCTCCAACGTCTTCGCCGCCGCATGTTCCAGCGTATTGACGTTGATCTGATATTTCGGCGCCTGGATGGAGGCTGACACGGTCTGGGTACCAAGCTTGATCCAATAGGCGCGGCCTGGCGTCATCGCCTCATCAGCCATCCAGACGATGGTGGCCTCAAACTGGTCCGCCACCTGCACCGGCGCATCCGCCGGGGTGATGACATCGCCGCGCGAGCAGTCGATTTCATCCGCGAAGCACAAAGTCACGGATTGCCCGGCCACGGCTTGGGTAAGATCGCCATCGAAAGTGACAATGCGCGAAACGGTTGAGGTTTTGCCGGAGGGCAGAACCCGAATTTCATCGCCCGGCTTCACCACGCCGCTGGCGATCTGCCCAGCGAACCCACGGAAATCCAGATTCGGACGGTTCACCCATTGCACCGGCAGGCGGAAGGGCTTGGCCTGGTCTGCGGTTACATCCAGTTCCACCGTTTCCAAGAACTCTACCAACGGCACACCATTATACCAGGGCGTGTTTTCCGAGCGCGTGGTGATGTTATCGCCCGCATAGCCGGAGATGGGCATGGGGGTGAAATGCTTGATGCCGATGCCTTCCGCAAACTGCCGGTATTCGGCCACGATGGCGTCGTACTTGTCCTGGTCGTAGCCGATGAGATCCATCTTGTTCACCGCCAGCACG
>JAKBCD010000369.1 GCA_021808205.1 Pseudomonadota bacterium
CCTTACCCCTGCTTATGCCAGATTTCTCCAAGCTCATGCCGCAATCGGGTCTGGGGCAGATCTTTTCCAGCCATGGTCTCTCCGAGCATGGCAAATCCATCCTCAAATTCCTTGCCATAGGCGGTGCCGGCGCCATGGCCATCCTGCTCAGCCGGGCGCAATTCGCGGCCCTGGCGCTGCTGCCCTTTCCCATGCCTGGCGCTCTGCTCGGCATGGCGCTGCACACGCTTGGTATCATCTGCATTGTGCTGGTGCTTCTGGCGGCGGCGGATTTTGCCCTGCAGATATGGCTGCACCGGCAGAAGCTGCGCATGTCGGATGCTGAGGTCCGTGAGGAAATGAAAGACGCCGCGGGCAACCCGCACGTTAAATCCCGCCAGCGCGCGCTCTCGCGCAAGCTTGCCCGCGCCCGGCAGATGCAGCGCATCCCCGAAGCCTCGGTTATCGTCACCAACCCCACCCATTACGCCTGCGCCATCCGCTACCGCCGCGGCGCAGACCGCGCACCCTTATTGCTGGCCAAGGGTGTGGGGCTGCAGGCAGAGGAAATTCTCACCCGCGCCCGCGCCCATGGCATTCCGGTGGTGCAGTCTCCGCCGCTTGCCCGGGCCGTTTACCGTTATGTGGAACCGGATGACCATGTGCCGGCTGCCCTTTACCGGGCCTGCGCCGAGGTTCTGGCTTATGTGTGGCGTTTGCAACGCTGGCGTGCACAAGGCGCAGAAAAGCCGCTTCCGCCCCGCCCGGCGGAAGGCGAGATCGAAATCTCCCGTTGGGCCAAATAATGGCCAGAATTTAATACGTATTGACGAACTGCCGCAAAGAGCAGAGCCTAATCCGGTCGGATAACGGCAAAAACCAGAAACGACAGGAAAATACACAGTGAGCACAATTCCCCCTTCGGGCGAAAGGTTGCGGCGCGACAGCCTGGGTCTTTCGCAGATCATTGCCTCCACTCTCGCCAACATCGCCCCGGCGATGAGTTTTTTCTTTGGCTTCGGTCTTATCGCCTCTGGCGCTGGTGTCGGCGCGCCGCTCACCATCCTGGTTGCGATGGTGGTCATCCTGTTCCTTACCAATACGCTGGCACAATTCTCTAAATACCGGCCAAGTGCTGGGTCCTTCGTTACGTTCATCGGCATGTCCTTCGGCCCGTGGGCGGGTGCGGCAGCCTCCATCTTCGTGGTGGTGGGTTATTGCATCGCTGCCGCCTCGGTGGTGGTCATCTCCGGCGGCTGGGCGTCGCAAACGCTGCAGGTATTTCTGGGTGTTCACATCCCCTGGCAGGCGCTCAGCATCATCGCCACGGCGGTTGTGGGCCTGCTGGTCTCCCGCGGCATTTCGCTCTCCACCACCTGGGCGGCGATCTTCTTTTATTTTGAGCTTGTGCTGCTGATGATCGGCGCGGTGATCATGCTGGTGGTCAACTGGCATTCTGTTTCCGCCGCACCTTTCCTGGTCTCCTCTGTCACCGGTGGCTGGAAGGGTATTGGGCTTGGCTTCCCACTCGCCATCTATCTGTTCATAGGCTGGGAAAATTCCGCGATGCTGGCGGAGGAAACCACCAACCCCCGCCGCAACGTGCCGCGTGCGCTCATCACAGGCACGCTCTCCATTGGCATATTGTACATGTTCCTGGCCTTCGCGACTGAAACCGCCTTCCATAACGACGCCAAGGCCCTCACCGCCTCGTCGCTGCCGTATGTGGATGCGTTCAAGGCTTCCGCCGCCGGGCTGCTGATTGTGGCGTACCTGGCCGGTGTCACCAGCATTTTTTCCTCGCTTATCGGCCTTACCAACGCGCAGGCGCGCATTCTGTTCTCCTCCGCGCGTGAGGGGCTGCTGCCCGCCTTCTTTGGTAAAATCCACCCGCAGCACCGCACGCCACACACCGCGATGTGGGCCTATATCGTCGTGGCACTGTTGATTGTTCTGATCTTCGGCACATTCGACAATATCGACCCCGTAACCCTGTTTGGCGACACCGGAACACTCGGCACCATTCCGGTCATCGTCACCTATCTGCTCACCAACCTGGCGCTGCCGGTTTACATGCTTCGCTACCACCGGGAGGATTTTAACGCCCTTACCCATCTGGTGGTGCCGGTGGTGGGCACCGTGGCCATGGGCTTCCCGCTTTGGGGCCTGGTGGAACCCGGCCAGCCCTATCCGTTCAACATCTATCCGGCGCTCTCGCTGGGGCTGTTGGTAATCTCGATCGTCTATGGGCTGATCCTGGCCAAATCCAAACCGGATCTCGTCCAGCGCATCGGCTCTTACGTGGCCGACGAGGAATATTAACCCGCCAGGGCGGTCCTTCGGGACTGCCCTTTTTCGTTCATGGCAGCATCAGCTCCTTGGCGCGGCCATGGGCTTGCAGATGTTTCTCGATCACCTCGTCCACGGCTTTGAAACTATCCAGCCGGTACCACACGCCTTCGGGGTAGAACACCGCGCAGGGGCCAAGCTCGCAGCGGTCCAGGCAGCCGGACTGGTTGACGCGGATATTTTCCAACCCCAGTTCCTTCACCCGCACTTTCATGTAGTCGCGGATTTTCTCAGACCCCTTGCTGGCGCAATCCCCGCGCGGGTGGCCTTCCGGCCTGCGGTTGGCGCAGACAAAAATATGCGTCTCGTAATACGGCGCCGGGTCTCCGGCCAGTTTTTCACCCAAAGCTGTTACTCCTGCTGCTTTGCCCCTATCTAGCGGTGGATACAGGAACCGGCAAAATGCAGAACCGCTTGAAGAATTCGTCTTCGCCCTATCTTCTCCAGCATCAGGACAACCCCGTGCATTGGCATATGTGGGGTGAGGACGCCTTTGCCGAGGCCAAGGCGCGCAACGTGCCGGTGCTGCTCTCCATCGGTTATGCCGCCTGCCATTGGTGCCACGTGATGGCGCATGAAAGTTTCGAGAATGACGAGGTGGCGGCGCTGATGAACGAGCGTTTCGTCTCTATCAAGGTGGACCGTGAGGAGCGCCCGGATATCGACCAGACCTACATGACCGCACTGCACGCCATGGGCCAGCAGG
>JAKBCD010000370.1 GCA_021808205.1 Pseudomonadota bacterium
ATCCCGGCAAGCTCATCGGCGTTTCGAATGGCCCCGGCGCCTGCAAGGAGCCTTACCCGGCAAACGGCTTCTTCAATATCTCTGGCATGTCCTATGGCGCGTTGAGCCATGCCGCCGTCACCGCGCTTTCGCGTGGGGCCAAGCTGGCGGGCATCTGGATGAGCACAGGCGAGGGTGGTTTAAGCCGCTATCACCTGGAGGGTGGGGCGGATATCGTCATGCAGATCGGCACGGCCAAATACGGTGTGCGCGATGCGGAGGGAAACCTTTCTGAGGCGCGCCTGCGTGAAATCGCCGCCTATCCGCAGGTGAAAATGTTCGAGGTGAAGCTCGCCCAAGGGGCAAAGCCCGGCAAGGGCGGCATTCTGCCCGGCGGCAAGGTAACACCCGAGATCGCCGAAATTCGCGGCATCACGGCGGGGCAGGATTCCATCTCTCCCAACCGCCACCGGGACATTGGGAACATCCAGGAGCTGGGAGCGTTCATCAACCGTGTCCGTACCGTCACGGGTAAGCCAGTGGGGGTAAAATTTGTTCTGGGTGACCCGGCCTTTCTGGATGATTGGTTCGGCGATTGCGCTGACCACCCAGAGCATTGCCCGGACTATGTGCAGATCGACGGTGGCGAGGGCGGCACCGGCGCCGCGCCGGAATCGCTGGCTGACTATGTCGGCCTGCCAATCACCCAGGCGCTGCCGTATGTCACGGCGCTGCGCTACGAGCACGGGCTTCAGAATCGCATCCGCATTGTCGCCTCCGGCAAGCTCATCACGCCAGACAAAGTGGCCTGGGCGCTGTGCATGGGCGCGGATTTCGTGTCCTCCGCGCGCGGGTTCATGTTCGCCCTGGGCTGCATTCAGGCGATGAAATGCGGCTCCGGCAAATGCCCCACCGGTGTTACCGCCGCCGACCCCCGTTTGATCCAGGGTCTAGACCCCACGGACAAGGCCGTGCGTGTTTCCCGTTATGCGCTGAAGATGCGCGACGAGGTGGAGATCATTGCCCATAGCTGCGGCCTCACGGATGCCAGCAAATTCGCGCCAAAATATGTAACCGCCATCGAGAATGGTGTCGCCGGATTTCGGGCTCAATCCAATTGATTTACTTTTTGCTTTTCCTGCTCAGCGCCGGACTGAATATTCTTGTCGGGTTGCATGGCTGGCCCTCCGTGCTGGCGGGCAGCCTGCAAGACCCGGATTCCTACATGCGCCTGCTGCGCATTGAGCAGGGCATACGGGCCGGGCATTTGCTCACCAATGTCGCGGGCGATCAATCTGGCGCCGGGGTGATGGTGGAATGGTCCCGGCTGCTGGACATCATCATATGGCTCATGGCCGCGCCCATGGCGCCCTTTATCGGCTGGCATAAGGCGCTATTCGCCGCGGGTGTGGCGCTGGGGCCGCTGGGGGTGGGGTGGCTGGGCGTATCCCTAGCCTGGGCTGTTGAGCCGGTTTCGTTGCGGCGGCATCTGTGGGCCGCTGCCGCTGCCGCGGCATTTTTGCCCGCCCTTGCTGAAATCGCGCTACCGGGGGTGGTGCATTATCATATCGCGCTGCTGGCGCTTATCGCGCTCACCGCCGGATGCGTGCTGCGCGCCCTGCGGGAAGACCGATGGTTTGGGTTTCTCGCCGGTGTTTCCGGCGGATTTGCCATCTGGATGACGCCCGAGACCATGCCTTTCGTGCTGATGGCCTATGCCGCCCTGGCGCTGCGCTGGCTAAAAACGCCGAACGCGCCAACACTTATAGCCACAGGTGCCGGATGCTTCGACGTGCTGGCGCTTGGCTTTTTTGTGGACCCGCCGGCTGGCGGCTACGCGGTGCCCGAAATCGACCGTCTTTCTCTCGTTTACGTCGCTTTGGGCCTCATTCTGCTGGCGAGTGCCACAATGTTGTCGCGCATACCTCCCAAACCCTGGCGCGGGGTGGTTGGGGTGCTGATAATGGCGCTGCCTCTGCTTGGCTGGATGCTTGCCTTTCCAGGCGTAATCGAGGGGCCAGCAGGCTTGCTGCCGCCTAAAGAGGCCCACGCGTTTTTTACGTTCATCCAGGAACAGATGCGCCCCAGCGGGTTGGATATGATCGTTTTTCTGCTACCCGGCGCCTGGGCGGTGCTGTATGCGGCCTGGCGGGCCTGGCAGGAGCGTAAACCAACCCCCTTGACCGCCGACACTCCCCTGTTTGGCACCCCGCCGCATGCACCACTGGCCTGGGCCTATATTACGCTTTGTGCCGCCGTGGCACTGGGGCTGGGTGCGGGCTATCTGCTGTTCACCTCCATATCAGCCGCTCTCGCGGCGGCATTGCTGCCGGTTGCGCTCAGCGGAATTGAGGCCAAGGGTGGCGGCCTGGCTGTGGGTAAGCGCATCGGTCTGTTGGCTTTCATTTTTCTCACTCCCCTTCTTGCGGCGCAGGCGGAGGAACGGGCATCAACGCCATCGAACGCAAAAACCTTCCCCTCGTGCAATTTGCTTGACGTTGCCCCATTGCTCGCCCCGGCCGCCGGGCAGGTGGTGCTGGCTCAGCCGGAGGACACACCCGAGCTGCTCTACCGGACGCATATATTCACCGTCGGTTCGCTTTATCATCACGGCATAGCCGGCTTCATGAAAGACCGTGCCGCTTGGCGCGCTCTGCCGGGCGCTGCCCTGCCACAGGCCGTGGCCGCTACCGGTGCCAAATATGTTCTGTTCTGCCCGCAACCTGGCCGCTACCTCTTGGTTAGCGATTTGCCGGACGACACATTATGGGACGCTCTGAACAAAGACACCCCGCCGCCCTGGCTGAAAGCGGTCGGCCACAATAAGAATGGCTGGACGCTCTATAAAATCCGGCCGTAGAGCTGCCCTCCGCTCTGCGGCGCCTTTACGCCGGTGGTGGAAGGCAACGAGAGCGGCAGCCCGCGCACGGAGCGGACCGCCAGAAAGGCAAAACACTGTGCCTCCAGCGCATCGCCATTCCAGCCCACGGCCTCAACGGGGTGCACAGGCACGGCAAAACGCGCGGCAAGCCCGGCCATCA
>JAKBCD010000371.1 GCA_021808205.1 Pseudomonadota bacterium
CGGTTGTTACGAGTCCGGTGAGGTCTGGGCCGCCGGGGACGAGGTCCTGGATGGAATTGCGCGGCGCTGTATAAATGGGTTGAAACTGCTTGGCCCAGAAGAAATTATCGCCCGGGGTGGTGACGACGTAGCGCACGCCGATGGCCTTATAAGCGGCTAGCCGCTCGCGCAGGGCATCGCGCTGGCCGGGCTGGGCGCCGCTGTAATTTATGACATCCGCCTGGGGAAACAGATTTGTCGTGATATAGTCTGTCCACAGAGCCGGAGCCGGCAAGGCGCTGTAGTTTATCGTTGCGATACGATATCTATTTGGGAAATTTAAGTCGAACGGCCCCAGGCTCATGATCCGATTTGTACCAATGTGGTTCTTGAGATATTCAATCGGCGCCTGATCTATATCTCCGCCGCGCACGCCCGCGAGCTGGGGAATTATGAATGTGAGCAGCGGCCCGGTAAGCAGCAAGGCCGCGAGGCGATTGGGGTGTTGCGGGCGGCGAAATTCCAGGCAGAGAATGCCCAGGATAACAAGTGCGAATGCGGTGGCGCTGAAGGAGACGGCCATGTCGTGCGGGCGCAGCCTGTACCATGCGCGGATCAGGTCAAGGATGGGGAAAACGGCGGCGGTCACAAGCGTGAGTAATGTGAACAAGACGGCACCGAGGCGGGCGCGGGAGATAGCGGGCAGGCGCATAAGATCATCCAGGCCCAGAGCGGCGAGAGCGTAGATTGCAAAATTTACCGTGGGTCCGCTGAAGCGGGTGCTGTCGGTGGTGCCGAGGCCGGGGATGGTATTGAGCAGCCATGTGACCGGTGTGACGCCCAGGTAGCGCGCTTCCCAGAGCGCTACCCAGAGCAGAAGGACCAAGCGGAGAGACGGGAGTTTGCCGTGACGCCACAATGCCGCGAGCGCCAGAGCTAGCACCGGCAATCCGGCCCAGCCGGGAACTCGGACATAGCCACGGCCAAAAATGGCGGCGAGCGGCGCAGGTGTTACACTTCCGAGTTTGCCGTAAAGGAAGGGTAGGATTTGCAACGGTACGTCCGCCGGATCGAGATGGATGATCTGGAATAAAACACCGTGAGCGCCGACAAAGGCGATTTGCAGATAACCTAGGAAGGGAACGAGCAGCGGGGCGCATAGGCTGATGCCGATGCCCACGCCTAAGCTGAGTTTGCCGATGAAGTGCAGCCGCGCTTGTGCGGGCATGACGGCCAGCCGCCACAGCGTCCAAAATCCGGCGAGCAATCCGTCAAAATAGGCAACTTCCGGGAAGCCTGCGTAGACCGAATAGGCAACGGATAGGGGGACCAGGGACCAGCCCATCGGTTTGCCATGCATGGATGCCGTGGCGGATTCCTCAATGCCCAATAGAAGCAATGGAAGGAATGGCAGGGGCGTTATCGCGGCGTGAGGCGACAGAAAAAAAATCGGGGTAAGCGTGTAAAGCGCGCCGCCCAGGAATGCGGCGGTGCGGGTGAGGCCGAGTTCGGCGAACAATATATAGCTGAACACGCCGCAGCCGGTTTGCAGGAAGACGCGCAGCAGCAGCCAGCCGGTGTTGAAATGTAGCAGCAGCACGAAGGGCAGGAAAAAAGCGGAGGCCTGCATTTCGGCGGCGAGCGGCATGCCCACGCCTGCGTAGGGGTTCCACCAGGGGATGATGCCGTGCAACCAGTCCGATGCCGCGAGATGGCCAACCGGCTGGGTAATGTAGGCTACCGAGGGGTCGAGCCAGCTCATCGGGCCGGAGATAAGCCCCGGGCGCATGTGTTGGGCAAGGCCGATGCATTGGAGTGTGGGGTTGTTATTGAACAGCCCGGAGAGGGCGATGGCGTTGGCCAGGACCGGCAACGCCATGAGCAGCAGCAGCGGGGTTTTGTGCCGCCGTGCGAAGGAGAGGGTGTTCTTTGTTGCGTCCATGGCTTCAAGGTAGTTGCCGATCGTCCATGGTCAGTCAATGCGCGTGGGCCGGTTGGTGTGTATGGAGAAAACTTGTGCGGCGTAACGACCTGCTTTAGCGGTGAAACCATGACAAATGCCCGTATTGCCGTGCTGATTCCATGCTTTAACGAGGCCGTCGCGGTCGGCAAGGTGGCGGCGGATTTCCGCGCCTGTCTGCCGGGCGCCATGATTTATGTCTATGACAATAATTCCCGAGACGACACGGAGCGGGCCGCCGCCGCCGCCGGGGCGGTGGTGCGGCGCGAGGGGTTGCAGGGCAAAGGCCATGTGATCCGGCGGATGTTCGCCGATATTGAGGCTGATGCCTACGTGCTGGTGGATGGCGACGATACCTATGAGGCCGCCGCCGCGCCGGCGATGGTCCGGCTGCTGCTGGAAGAACATCTCGATATGGTCAACGGGCAGCGTAATGTGGCGGGTGCGCAAACGCAGGCCTACCGGCGCGGGCACCAGATGGGCAACCGCGTGCTCTCCGGGTTGGTGCGGGCGGTGTTCGGCGCTCGGATCAGGGACATGCTCTCCGGCTACCGGGTGTTCTCGCGCCGGTTCGTGAAGACCTTCCCAGCCCTGGCCTCGGGGTTTGAGACCGAAACGGAATTCACCATCCATGCGCTAGATCTGATGATGCCGCTGGCCGAACTTCCGGTGAGCTACCGCGAGCGTCCGGCGGGATCGGCCTCGAAGCTGCGGACCTACTCTGACGGCTTGCGGATTTTGCGAACAATTCTGGTGCTGGTGAAGGAGGAACGGCCGTTGCAGTTCTTCACCCTGGCGGGTGCCTTGCTGATGCTGCTGGCCATCGCGCTGGGTTTCCCGGTGGTGACGGCGTATCTCAAAACCGGGCTGGTGCCGCGGCTGCCGACCGCGGTACTCTCAACCGGGATCATGATGATCTCGTTTCTCTCCTTCGCCTGCGGCCTGATTCTGGACTCCGTGGCCCGGGCGCGCAAGGAGGCCAAGCGGCTGGCGTATCTGGCGATACCGCGCTGGGGGGCGTGACGCCCCCAGCATTTTACAGGTTAAAGAGCGTTGCGGATGGCGGCCAGCGCGGCT
>JAKBCD010000005.1:0-14231 GCA_021808205.1 Pseudomonadota bacterium
CCTGTTCCATGGCGGGGAGGTCGGGCTGGACCCAGAGCGCCTCGCCGCCCAGCCCGGCGGTATCGACGAGCTGCACCCCTGGCACGGCGCGCAAGGCGGGCACCAGCCTTGTCGCCACGGCGCGCGCTACCTCGGCCTGCGATGTGCCGGGCGCGTAGCGTACCGCATAATCCGCCACTTCGTTGATGGCATTGCCCATGATCTGCGTGAAAGGCTGCGCGCCAGGCGGCAGGCTGGTACGGGCGCGCTCAATGGCGCTGTTCACGGTCTGCAGATCAAACTCCGCGTTGGTGCCGGCGGCAAAGCGCAGATCGGTCTCGACCAACCCATCGCTGATCGTGCTGCGGATATTGGAGACGCCGGGTAGGCCGAGCAACACGCCCTCAAGTGGAGTGGCGGCCATTGCTTCCATATCCGTGGCCGTGGTGCCGGGCAGATGAAGAGTTACACTTACCTCGGGATAATTGAAGGCGGGCAGCACCTCTTCGGGGATGTTGAACAGTGCGAACAGCCCGTAACCGAGCAGCGCAGCATAGATCATAAGCCACAGGGCTGGGCGGCTGAGCAGGCGGAGAAAAGAAGCTGGCATGGCTAATCGGGCGGCTGGTAGAGGGCAGCGATGTCGCGATGGTAGAGCAGGGCGGCATCCTGCACGACGACCTGGTCACCGGCGGCAAGGCCGGAGAGGATCGGGGTCTGCGCGCCTTCGGCCTCGCCAGGCACCACTTGCACGGCGCGGTCACCCTTGGCACCATGCAGCATCACCCACCAGCGACCGTCATCCAGCACCAGCGCTTCGCTTGGCACCAGCAAAACCTGGCGAGGCGGCAGAGCGAGGCTGAGCGTGCCCGCCTCGTTCTGTTGCAGCGCCAAGCCGGAAAAGGCCAGGACAAGCCCGCCATCCGCCTGCTTGTTGAGCACCCCGCGCAGCGTCACGCTTTCGGCGGGCTGGCCATCGGCGGGAATAAACCGCGCCGCTGTGCCAGGGACGAGTGTGGTTGCCTGCGGACCATACAAAACCGCCCTCACCCAGGCGCCGGAATCGGGCTGCACGACTGCCACCGCCTGACCGGGCAGCAACGCCGCCCCAGGCCCGGCGGCCAGGCTTTGTATCTGCCCAGCCACGGGGCTTTGCAGCAATGTGGTGGTTTGCAACGCCGTCAGCTTGGCTTTCGCGGCCTGCGCATTGGCACTGGCCTGCGCCACCGCCGCTTGGGTGGAAAGATGGTCCGCGAATTTGCTCAGCTCCGCTGCCAGTATAGCACTCGCGGCATTGCTGGCCCCTTGCGCCTCTTCCAAAGCCGCCGCGATCTCCGGCCCGCCGAGATGCGCGATGGTTTGGCCCGGCCGCACGCTCTCGCCCGGTGCCACGGTGAGGGTGGTGAGCACGCCTTGTTCCAAGGCTGTGATGGTGACATCGGTGCCCGGCTGCACAGCGGCGAAGCCAGAGAGAACCGGTGCCTGTAGCGTGACATGGACCGTAACCCAGCCGGGCGGCGCCTCGCCGGTGAGGGCAAAGGCGGCCAGCATCAGCCAGATGGGGCGTTGTGCGTTCCTTAATAAGCGAGTCATCCCGCTCCTTTAGGCGAGGCAACCCACCAGAACGGCGCTAATTCGATGACAATTTTATCATTTTCACGCCTCCAGAGGCGGAAAGCGCAGCCGCACGACCGTACCTTTGCCGACCTCGGTCTCGATCGTCACCTGCCCGCCATGCAGCTCCAGAATCGAACGCACGATGGAAAGTCCCAGTCCCGAGCCTTGCGCGGCTTTATGGCCCCGTGCCGGGTCGGTCTGGTAGAAGCGGTCGAACAGCCGGGGCAGATGTTCGGGCGCGATACCCGGTCCCTGGTCGGCGATGGCAATTTCCACGCCACTGGCAGGGCTGTTCGAAATGACGATCGCAATTTCTGAGCCCGGCGGCGCGTGGCGCACCGCATTGGCCAGCACATTGCCCACAGCTTGGCGGAGGAGCAGCGTATCCGCATAGAGCGTGGCCGCGCCCTCGATACGGATGCGTAAGCCCTTGGGCCGGGACTGCGCTTCATATTGCGTCACCACCCAGGCACAAATTTCGCTGGCCTCGCAGCGTTCATGGCGCAGCGCGTGGCTAGGGTTCTCCACCCGCGCCAGGAACAGCAGATTCTCGATGAGCCCGGTGAGGCGTTGGCCATCCTCCAGTGCGGAAGCGATGGCGGCGCGGTATTCAGCCTCGCCGCGCGGGCGGGTAAGGCAGACTTCCAGGCTGCCATTGAGATTGGAGAGCGGCGTGCGCAGCTCATGCGCGATATCGGCCGAGAAGCGGGAAAGCCGCGCGAAGCTGGACTCGAGATTCTCCAGCATCTGGTTGAAGACCTGAACCAGCCCGGTCAGTTCACGCGGCCAGGGTGGGGTCTGCGGGATACGGCGGGAAAGCTGTGCGGGGGTGATGCTTTGCGCCACCTTTGCGATGCGCGCCAACGGTGCCAGCGCGTGTGCCGCGGCCAGCCGCCCGGCCCCAAGCAACAGCGGCACCATCAGTAGGAAGAACGCCGCCAAGGCACGGTGAAAATCCGTCAGCAGCGCATTGTCCCGCGTGATGTCCAGCCCGATTTGCAGCACCACGCCGCCCTGCCCTTGGGCGTCTTGCAAAGGCAGGCTGGTGAGCAGCCAGGAGGTATCGCCGGTTTGGTAAGGGATGAGAGACAGGCTGTGCACGCCAGGTGCGGCGGAAAATAAAGCGGCGGGGAGAATCGCTTCCATGCCGGGCGTCTCGCCTGCCTCACGCCCTGCGACCAGCACCCTGGCCTCATAGGCGCGCAGCCGCGCACCATCCGTCTCTTGCAGAATTTCCTTGACCAACGCGTCCGGCGTGCCATTGCCATCGCTCAAATCATCCTGCAACTCAGCGGCCTTAGCCTGGAGAAAGTCACGGTGCGCGGCGGTGAAATTGGCCTCCAGCTTCCAGTTTGCCAGCAGCGCGAACAGCCCCACCGCCAGCAGCGCCCCCAGCGTGTAGAGAAGCGCCAGACGCCCGCTGATGGAGGCCGGACGCAAGGCGGGAAGCCTCATATATCCAGCACATAGCCGGTGCCGCGAATGGTATGCAGCAGGGCGGTTGCGAAAGGTGTGTCCAGCTTGGCGCGCAGGCGACGCACCAGCGCGTCCACGGCATTGGATTGCTGGTCGTGAAACAGGCCCCAGATCGCCTCGGCGATGAGAGTGCGGGATAGCACCCGCCCCTGGTTGCGTACCAACAGCAGCAACAGCGCGTATTCCTTCGAGGTGAGTTGCAGGCTCAGCCCGGCGCGGGTGACACGGTGGCGCAGCGTGTCGATCTCCAGGTTCCCCACCATCACCAAGCTGCCGCCTGGTGATGGCTTGGGCGTACGCGCCAGATTACGAAGCCGCGCTAGAAGCTCCGCGAAGGCGAAGGGTTTGATCAGATAGTCATTGGCGCCGAGATCGAGGCCGCGAACGCGGTCTTCCACATGGTCCCGCGCGGTGAGGAACAGCACCGGTGTGGCCCGCCCGGCGGCGCGCAGGCGCCTCAATACCTCCCAGCCATCCAGGCTCGGCAGCATCACGTCCAGGATGATGGCGTCGAACTCATTGCGTAGCGCCAGCGCCAGCGCATCCGTGCCGTCGCCCACCGCGTCCACGGCATGACCATCCTCACGCAATCCCTTGGTGAGATACTCAACCGTCTTCTGCTCATCCTCGGCCAGTAGAAGCTGCATGTCCGTTCTTTTAATAAAGCCTGCCGGTCAATCATAGATCGGGCAAGGCAAACAGGCCAACGATGCCTGTTTTTGGCTTGGGGACTCGTTCGCCGCAGAAGCCAATCTAGCGATTTCCGCGATCGATAAACGTGGAGTTCTCTGGCCCCGGTTTCGGGCCTGAGAGTGAGAGTTGAGCTGGATTTTCAGGACAGGTTCTAGTCCGGAGGAGAGGCTTCCGGCGCCTGTCATGGAGAATTGTCATGGATATCAATGCGTCTGCCGCTGTCGCGGTTGTGGGGGAGAGCGTTGGCCGGGCTGGGTCGGCGGGTTTTAAAGTCGATGTCAGCCGGGGTGAGCGGCTGGGGCGGGTGTCGTCGGAATGGTTTTCGCGGCCCGACGATGAGCGGTTTTTGTCTCTGCCGGAGTTGTATGAGGCGGTACGCGCCCGTGCGGACCGGGCCGAGGCGCGGACGGTGGAGAGCCGGGCGATCCGGGTGGAGGCGCGGCGGGATGATGGGGAGCGGTTGGCGTTGATCGTGCCGGGCCAGAGCCAGCCAGTGGCGCCGACGCATTGGAGTTTTGGACAGCTTTGCGGGCTGGTGGGGGCACCGGCCGGGTATCTGCGCGAGTTGCCCGCGCCGCTGGCGGGGATCAATCTGCAGCATGGGCTGCTCAACCACCGCGCCGAGTTGGTGAAGACGCTGGAGACCGACGATGGGCGGGTGGAGCTGCGCGCCGTCACGGGGCCGGATTATGGACGCATCTGGGACCATGAGTTGGTTTCGGCGGTGATGCGCATCGCAGGCAACGGCACGGGCGATACTGCTTGGAAAGTGCCGGGCGTGCTGGATTGGGCGACCATGACGCACAACCCGAATGTGGATGTGACGAAGGAGACGACCACGCTTTATGCCAGCGACCGGGATGTGTTTCTGTTCCTGGTCGACGATACGCACCCGATCGAGGCGGGACGGCTGCCGAATGGCGAGCCCGATCTGTATTTTCGTGGGTTCTATTGCTGGAACAGTGAGGTTGGTTCGAAGACCTTGGGCATCGCCTCGTTCTACCTGCGCGCCGTGTGCGCCAACCGCAACATCTGGGGTGCGGAGGATTTTCAGGAGATCAGCATCCGGCACAGTAAATTCGCTACCCAGCGCTTTGCCCATGAAGCGGCGCCCGCGCTGCGGCGTTTCGCCAACTCCTCGCCGGCGCCGTTCGTGGCGGGGATCAAGGCAGCGCGTGAACAGATTGTGGCGCGCCAGGATGACGAGCGCGAGAGTTTTCTGCGCAAGCGCGGCTTCAGCAAGGGCGAGACGGCGAAGATTATTGCCACGGTGCTGGAAGAAGAAGGTCATCCGCCCGAGAGCGTGTTTGATTTCGTGCAGGGCATCACCGCGCTGGCGCGCTCGCGCCCGCACCAGGATGCCCGGCTGGAGTTGGAGGGTAAGGCGAAGCTGCTGTTGGAACGGGTCGCGTGACGGTCTGATCGTCTGATCTTCGGAGCGCCGTTTTGCCGTTGGTGTTCGTTCCGCCGTGGACCGGTTCTGGTCCACGGCTTTTTTTGTGCGGGCACGGCCAGGGGCGTGTCGCGGTTAAGAGGCAGAGGGCGGCGGAAAAATTTGTGACGGGTTACAGGCCAGGAGAGTGGCTCCAGGCCGCCCGTCATGGAGTTTTTCCCATGGGTAAAACTGTTCAGAAAATTACGCTCAGCGCCTCCCGCGATATTCCGTTCGATCGGCTTGTGCTGTCACAATCCAATGTCCGGCGGGTGAAGGCCGGTGTCTCGATTGAGGAGCTGGCGGCGGATATCGCCCGGCGCACGCTACTGCAAAGCATCACTGTGCGGCCAGTGCTGGATGAGGCGGGCGCGGAGACCGGTATGTTCGAAATCCCTGCCGGCGGGCGCCGCTACCGCGCGCTGGAATTGCTGGTGCGGCAAAAGCGCCTCGCCAAGACCGCGCCGATCCCGTGCGTTGTGCGCACCGAAGGCATTGCCGAGGAGGATTCTCTGGCGGAGAATGTGCAGCGGGCACCGCTGCATCCGCTGGATCAGTTCCGGGCATTTCAGGCGCTGCGCGAGAAGGGGCAAAGCGAGGAGGAGATCGCGGCGGTGTTTTTTGTCGCGGTCTCGGTGGTGAAGCAGCGGTTGCGCCTCGC
This sequence comes from Pseudomonadota bacterium, assembly GCA_021808205.1. The sequence continues at coordinate 5,859 of JAKBCD010000005.1, forward strand.
CGCCGTGTCGCCCCGGCTGCTGGAGGTCTATGCCGAAGACGAGATGAACCTCGACCAGCTGATGGCGTTCTCGGTCAGCCCCGACCATGAACGCCAGGAGCAGGTGTGGGAGGCGGTGCAACGCTCTTATAATAAGGAGCCCTACCAGATCCGCCGGATGCTGACCGAAGGCGCGGTGCGCGCCTCCGACAAGCGGGCGCAATATGCCGGTGAGGAGTATGTCGCGGCCGGTGGGGCGGTCATGCGTGATCTGTTCCAACAGGATGATGGTGGCTGGCTGCAGGATGCCGGGCTGCTGGCGCGCGTGGTGGCGGAGAAGCTTGAGTGCGATGCCGATGCGATCCGCGCAGAGGGTTGGAAATGGGTCGAAATGGCACCTGAATTTCCATACGGCCATAGCTACGGCCTGCGGCGCATTCAGGGCACGCGCCGCCCGCTGACCGACGAAGAAATCGCCCAGATTGAGGCGTTACGGACCGAGGCTGAGCGGATCGAGGAGGAAGCCGCCGCGGCGGATGAGGTCTCCGATGATGCCGATGCCCGCCTCGCGGAAATCGAGGCGGAGATTGACGCGCTGACCCAGCGCCCGCCTGTTTATGATCCTGCCGAGATTGCCATGGCGGGGGTATTTGTCAGCATCGACGGCAATGGCGCGCTGCGGGTGGAACGCGGCTATGTCCGCCCCGAAGATGAGCCGCAGGTGGTTGAGGAGGTCGATGAGACTGACCCGCCGGGTGAGAGCGGCGCGCAGGGGCAGCACGGATACAACGCTGCCGATGGCAGCGATCCCGGCCGCGTGGATTCCAGAGTCATCGCTGCCCATATTGGCGGTGGGGCGGAACATGAGGCCGAGCCCGAAGAGGAAGATGGGCTGAAACCGCTGCCCGACCGGCTGCTGACCGAGCTGACGGCTTATCGCACGCTGGCGCTGCGCGAGGCGTTGGGCAATGAGCCTGGCATCGCCTACCTTGCGCTGCTGCACGTACTCTGCCTGCGACTATTCTATCGCTATGGCGCGGAATCATGCCTGGAGATTGAGGCGAAGAGCGTGATGTTCGGCGCCCAGGCGCCGGGCCTGGCTGACACGCCCTTGGCGGCACGGGTTGATGCGCGGCACGAGGCTTGGGCGGCACAATTGCCCGAAGATTGTGCTGAACTCTGGGATGCTCTCACCAATCTCGATACGGATAGCCGTGAGGCATTGTTCGCGCATTGCGTGGCGCTGACGCTGAACGCCACGCATGACGCCTATAACCGGCGGCCTCGGGCGCTGGCGCATGCGGGGCGGCTGGCCGAAACGATGTCGCTCGATCTGGTGGCTGCCGGGTGGGCGCCGACGGCGGAGAATTATCTCGGCCGGGTGACGAAGGCGCGCATTCTTGAAGCCGTGCGCGAAGCCAAGGGCGAGCAGTCCGCGCAACGTCTGGAGGGGTTGAAGAAAGGCGACATGGCCGAGGCCGCCGCGCAAATGCTGGCGGGTGCCAGCTGGCTGCCCGAGGTGCTGCGCACGAAGGGCGTGGCGACCATGACGATGCCGACGGATACTGCGGCAGTGGCTACACAAGGTACCGTCGCCGCCGATGCCAGCGTGGATGTGGCCGGCGAGGCGGCTGAGGCTGCCGATCTTCCATCCACCGAAGACGAAGCACAGCTCGAGCCGCACGAGATCGCGGCGGAGTGATCCCAGAACCCCGAGGCGGCCAAGAGACCGCCTCGGGTCTATCCCTTCACCCCATCAAAACCCGGCTTCGTGCCGGGTTTTGCATTTCTGGAGACAGATCATGTCAGACAATCACAATCAGGCGCCAGGCCAGCAAACGTTTCCTGCGGTTGATACTTTTATGGCGGCATGGGAACAAAAAGAACGCGCGTATCGCGAGCGCGCGTGTGCCGTACTTGATGGCAACAAGAAAGCGCTTTTCGGGATTCTGGCGGAACATGGCATTACCGCCGTGATCGTGAATTTCGACGGCTATGGCGATAGCGGCCAGATCGAGGACATCACGGCCCAGGCCGGCGACGTTATCGTTGAATTGCCGGATGAGCGGATCGAGATTTTCCGGCCGGGCTGGGATAGCCCGGACATGGAACGCCAGACCCACACTGTGCGTGAAGCCATCGAGGCGTTGTCCTATGATTTTTTGGCGCAGACGCATTGCGGCTGGGAGAATAATGATGGCGCCTACGGCGATTTTACCTTCGACGTAACGGAGGGCAGCATCATGCTCGACTATAATGAGCGCTATACCGCCTCCGAAAACTATTCCCATGAATTTTGAGGAGGCGGCAATGGCACATCCTTACCATCATGCTTTGTCCTCTGCAAAAAAATGGGGCGGGACGGCAGAAGATTTTTTACTGCTGCATTCTTGGTTCGATGAGAGCAAGATGATCTCACCAGATTTTCGGCATCGGGCACTTCGCCATCATGCCGAAGGCATCTTCATGGCGGAGAGATTTTTCGGCCAAGTGATGACGATCTCCACGGGGCGTATTGTGCCTGTACGCCTGATCGGCGAACAGCATGTCAGTGAAGATCTCGGCTTCATACCGGGCTTCGCGGATTGGATCAAAGCGATCCGGCCCGAACCCTGGATGGGCCGGACCATGGCGCTGCATAGACTGCTTGATCCTTTTGAAGTCGATGTTGCCTGAGCATCGAAGTTTAACATTCATCTTCCTCAACACAGAACCCGGCCCCGTGCCGGGTTTTGCATTTCTGGAGGCCAACATGGCGGATTATTTTTCACCGACCGTGATACCGGAGATCATCCCGAACGCGGACATGACGAAGCTGGAGTTGTTGTTACTCTCGCATATGTTCGATGCGGAGCCGGACGGCGACGGAACCTATTTCCATTCCTGGCAAGGGCCGTTGGATCTGATCTGGGTTGATTGCGCCGAACTCACCGCTGCGCTGGATGCGGCCCGCGGCAGCAACAGCCAAGTGTATTTCTATGTGGAGGAAAAACTCAAAAATGTTACCTCGGATGATATCACCGTTGAACTGGATATGAGCGGCGTGTCGTGGGAGGTGATTTTCCAGGACATCGTGCGGCGCTCCGCCAAACTGCGTTATACCACCGTGACGACGGCGTTCACCTGTTCAAAAATGCGCGCCGATGGTTTTGGCGGCATGGCGTTGTTCATCACCGCCGATGCCATCAAAGGCTGCTCGACCACGGAGTTTCTGTCGGACTGTCTTGCCGATATCGCCGGGCAGGAGGGCGGGTAGCAGGATCCCAGGAGAATCCAGGAAGAACCACGACCAATGCGGATGGGCCGGACCCGGCAGCGGGGCGGCCCATTTTGCGTGGGCGATTACAGCAACATCGTTTTCACGCCCAGTGCCGCGCCGGCCTCGCCGAGGCGGCGGTCAAGCGTGCATAGCGTGGCGCCGTGATCCGCGCAGATGGCGAGATGCAAAGCATCGCCCGCGCGCAAGCCCAGCGTGTATTGATCCGAGAAGCGGGCGGCGGTGCGGAATTGCGGCCCGCTGACCGGCAGGTGCAAAAAACTTTCAGCCGCCAGTTGCGTGAACATCGCCAAGGCTTCGGCGCGGTGGACGGGTTGCAGCTGGCCGGTGCGCAGCTTGATCGACAAGGCCGAGGAGAATTCGGTCATCACCCAGTCGCTGATGGCGAGGTCTCCGGCTTGCTGTGCCGCCAGCCAGGCCTGCATGCGCGGGGTCTCGGCTTCATTGGTCAGGGCGACGACCAGCAACGACGTGTCAAGATATAGGCTCAATAGCGCGCCTCGTCGCGCATTTTACGGATGGCCTCACGGGCGGGCTCAGCCTGGGTGGGCATATTAGCGGTTGTGGCCTGTAAAGCCCCGAGATTGACCGGCTTGCGCGGGATATCGGCCGGAACGAGTTGCGCCACCGGCTTGCCCCGGCGAGTGATGCGCACGGCTTCTCCGGCGGCGGCCCGTTCGACGAGCTCGCTCAGATGCGCCTTGGCGTCGGCGAGGTTAACGCTGCCCATGGGATGCTCCTGACCAGTTAGATGGTCACTTGTAGCATGGATGCCGTGGGAGTGGAAGATTTTTGGCGGGCGTGGCGGCCCGGGCAACTTCCGATTCGGAAGATAGCGCGTGGGCGGGGCGGAACGATAGGCTGCGCTGTTCGGCAGCTTGATGGGCTGGTGCCCCGGTTGGCGGAAACTCTTTGGTGATGGAGGAGAAAGCGATGCCCAAGCGTGATTTTTCCATGCCTGCGGCGGAGCTGGCGCAAATGCTGGCCCGGCAGGCTGAGGCAGTGTGCCGGCATTATCTGCCCGCCGGGCGGCGTGAGGGGCGTTATTGGCTGGTGGGGGATGTGCATAACACGCCGGGGCGGTCCTTGTTTGTCCGCCTCACCGGCGGCAGTGCGGGCAAGGGGGCAGCGGGGCGCTGGCGAGATGCCGCCGAGGGCACGCATGGCGATTTGCTGGATTTGATCCGGGAAAATTGCGGCCTGACGGAATTCCGGGATGTGGCCGAGGAGGCACGGCGGTTTTTGGGGTTGGCGGGGGATGATCATGCTGCGGGCGACAAACACCGCAGCCATCACCCCCAGGACTATGTCGCGAGTTTACCGGGTGCCTGTGCTGTCTCCGAGCCGCGGGCTGATGATCGTGGTGATGCTGCCGCTGATGCCGTCAACACCCAGCGCGCCGCACGGCGGCTGTTCGGCATGGCGCAGCCACTCTCGGGCACGCTTGCTGAAAGCTATTTGCACCGGCGCGGCATAACGGTGGCGGCACTTACCGGCAGTGGCGCATTACGGTTCCATCCGCGCTGTTACTACCGCGCGACGCTGGATGCAAAGCCGGAACCCTGGCCAGCACTGATCGCGGCGGTGACCAGCATCAATAGCCGGATTACCGGTATCCAGCGCACTTGGCTTGATCCTGAAGGGGTTGATCCCCTCGATCCCATCCGGCTGGGTAAGGCCCCTCTTGAAGCCCCGCGCCGGGCGCTGGGGCTGCTGCTGGGCAATGCCGTGCGGTTTGGCACCACGGCAGGGCTGGAAAGCGGACCGGAGCATGGCTTGCTCGTGGCGGGCGAAGGCATTGAAACCGTGCTGTCGCTGCGCTGTGTGCTGCCCGCCATGCCGATGGTGGCCGCACTCTCGGCCGGGCATTTGGCCGCTCTTTTGCTCCCCGCTGGACTGCGCCGGCTCTATATCGCCCGTGACGCCGATGCGGCCGGTGGCCGCGCCGTGGCAAGTTTGACCGGACGCGCAATTGCCGCCGGGATCGAGGCGGTCACGCTCTCGCCCCGCCTTGGCGATTTCAATGATGACCTCCGCGAACTTGGCCTCGCGGATTTACGTGCAAACTTGCGGGTGCAATTGGCGCCAGAGGACGCGCAACACTTCTTGGTGTCCGGCTGAGATTTAGTCTGGCGGACGACGAGATGATGGCCCGCTAACGCCGGGATCATCGCGCCCGTTGGGTACTGCATGCGCCTGCCTGCCAAGTGGCCGCGCCAGCGGCCTTCCGAGAGGGCGCTCTGTGCCGTGGGCAGCGGCGGCCCGCAATGGCGGCGGGGCCGCTATTTTCCGCCGCCCCGGGGGAATTGTCAGTAACATTGATCAGGCCATGCGATGCCCCGGGGCTTTGCAGCGCGAAGCAAAATAGCGGCCCCGCCGCCATCCTCCGCTCCGCTACGGCCTCACTGGTGCGGGCCGCCGCCGCCCACGGCTGGGATCGCCATGGAAGGCCGCGATGGGCGCGGGCTTCCGGCAAACAGGAGCATCCCATGACCCGCGACGATAACGATACCGGCTATGAGCCACCGCACGCCGCTTCACCCACCGCGCATATTCTTAACGAACTGCAGCTCTTTGGCTACCACCCCGGCCAGGACGAGCCCGACCCAAGGCCCTTGCCCGAAGCACCGCTGATCGCCGGGGCGGTTGCGGATATTTTTGATGCCTTTGCCGCCACTTTGAGTGACACCCGCCTGGAGCCTGATCTCGAGGAACTGCTCTGGGCGACGGTTAATCTTTTCCACCGCGCCGCCGGGCGGATCGAACGGCAGCTCGACGATAACGAGCAGGCCCAGAAACGCAGCCAGAAGGAACAGGACGGCTCCGAGATCCGCTCGGTCGAACTGGAACGGCTGACGGCCGAGGGGCAGACATTGCTGGAACGCCGGGACTGCCTGGAATTCTTCCGCGACCAGGCCGCAGAGCAATTTGAGCGCCACACACGTTCAGCCTGGCGTCCACGCTCAGGCTCGATGGTCAACCACCGGGCGCTGACCGCTTCCCTCATCGATAGCCGCGACTTCATTGTCGCCAAGCGCCAGGCACAGATTGCGCCTCTGCTGCCCTCCGGCCCGAAAATCGTCTTTACCGGCGGGATGGAGTGCAACGACCACATGCTGATCTGGGACAAGCTCGACAAAGTGCACGCCAAGCACCCGGACATGGTGCTGCTGCATGGCGGCAGTCCGAAGGGGGCCGAGCGGATCGCCGCCGCCTGGGCGGATGCGCGCAAGGTGACGCAGATTGCTTACCGCCCCGACTGGGCCCGGCACGCCAAGGCCGCCCCGTTCAGGCGCAATGACGCCATGTTGGAGGCGTTGCCAATCGGCGTCATGGTGTTTCCCGGCACCGGCATCCAGGACAATCTCGCCGATAAAGCCAAGAAGCTCGGCATTCCGGTGTGGAGCTTTGGGAGCGGGGGCGGATAGCCTCAATCGGTCTCATTCCATCCATGGTCATCATGATGGCCATCGCCGCTACCCTCACGGCGGTGACCATCGGATGCGTCACGCGAGCTTGGGCGGCATCAAGCCGGGGCGCAGCAACCGCCTTTACCGCCATCTGCTTGGATGGGCGGGCAGGGCACGGTGCCAAAGGAGCAGAACACGCAGCAATCGCCAGAGTTGGGGCGCAGCAGCACACCACAGCCTTTGCACTCGTAGAAATACTGGCAGGCATCGGTTGGCATTGTCTCGGTCGCCTGGAACCCGCAATGCGGGCAGGTGAGCGTTGATTCCAGAATCACAGGTGTTTTACGCATAGAGATAGCCGATCGTCAGCAGGGCGAACCCGCCCAGCAGCGCGACCAGGGTTAAGCCGCGCATGGCGGGCTTGGCGCATAGCCCGCCAGGGGCGCAGGCCATGGAGGCACGGCGGCGCCAAAAAAGTGCGGCACCGCCCGCAAGGCAGATGGCCCCGATGGCGAGCAGTATGCCCCTGTGCGGGGCGGCCAGCGATGCGATGCCGAACAGCCAGACGGAGCCGATGCCCATTGTTGCCAGCAGGAAGGGCAGACCGCAGCAGGAGGCCACGCCGAATGCCGCCGCAAAGCCGCTTACACTGAGCAAGGTGGCACTCGTATCGCGAAAGGGACGGGAAGTATTGACCGGGTTTGGTTCGGTTGGATTTGGTGGCATGCGGGTGACCTCCTGATTGCGCCGATGTGCGCTATCCGCTCTCCTAACATCTGTAGTAACTACAGACTCAAGGGCTGATGGAGGGTGCCGTGCGCCATGTGATGCAAGAAGCCATGCCGATCGGGGAATTCGCGCGACGCACAGACTGCGCGATCGAGACGATCCGCTTTTATGAGAAAATCGCCATCCTGCCCAAGCCGCGCCGGCGGGGGCGGTACCGGCTATACGAGACCGCCGATATTGGCCGCCTTGTGTTCGTGCGGCGCGCGCGGGAGCTGGGATTCACGCTGGATGAGGTGCGGGAATTGCTGCGCTTGTCAGGTGCCGGAGCCGAGGCATGCGGGGAGGTACGGGACCTTGCCGTCGCGCATTTGAAGGATGTGCGGGCGCGGATTGCCGATTTGAAGGCCATGGCGCGTGTGCTGGCGGATGCTGTGAAGCGCTGCGACGCGGGTACCGATGCCGCCTGCCCGCTGATTGAGACGCTCTCCGCGGCATGATGCTCGCCCCGCCCGGCATCACCGGCGGGGTTCATCGCGGTGTTTGTCTCGCATGGCTTGCGGCACGGCGCTTGAAAATTGTCGCCCTCGCGCGGCATTGTCGTGGATTGGCAGTATCAAGTGCCCATCTCGACTCATCGCTTGGCCAAAAGGATCGTTCCACGGCAAAACGCATGACCATGTGCTGAGCAATTCGCTTGTCCATTAATGCGAGGGCAGGGGGCGTAGGAGCAACCGGTTATGGGTGGCATGATGACGCGGTTACGTCTGCAAGGCAGGTCTCGCGCATCCACCATGGGTGATGCGGCTTTGATAAATGCCCCGAGTGTCGCCAGATATCTCCTGAATGCTTGCCCCAAGCCGCGCCACGCGGCCTCTCACTGGCTGATCTGACCGAAGGACGATCGCCTTCCTGCAATGGCGGCTTCTGGCTTTTTTCCCCGGCAGCGATGCTGCCTCCTCGCGGGCGCTGCGCTCCAAA